>JAHFRS010000168.1 GCA_023266155.1 archaeon | reverse complement strand
GTTGTCGTATGTGATGAACTCCAATTCGCTGCTGGTGGGAGAACCTGGCTTTGCCAAGACCACGGCAGCAAAAGTAGTCAGTTGTGTGATGAGCGGCTATCCGTTTGATTTATACGAAGCAGCACAGATTCAAGGCCATGCCGATCAAACTTTTGAAACGATGTTGGCAAGGTTAGATTATGCTCGATTGAAAGAAAAAGAATCTGTGATTTGGCTGCTGGCGGCATATTTACCAGTGCGTATCTTTGATGAGTTGCCACGGCTCAAGTTTGGCAATCAAGACCAGATCCTGAACTTTGTAGAAACCGGAAGGCTCAGTTACCTTAATTCCACTTTTTATATTGGTCGAACACCTTTTTTTGCGACGGCAAATCACCCTTATAATGGGCATAATGTGCTTGATGCGGCGCTGCGCGATCGCTTTAGCGTGCATCAGGAACTGGGTTACACGGGCTCTGCGAGAATTAAGTTCATTGAAGCAGCAGAAGAGCACATTGAACAAGATTTGAAAGATGAAGAGAGTACCAATACAATTATTGATATTATTAATGATTCTCAATGGACTGTGAAGGAACGGCTGGAAAAGATTAAAAAGGTGAGAGAGCCTTTCACAATATCTTTGAGGCAGAAATTAGGTGTGTCGACTTTTGAAACAGAGGATCGCAAGGCTATCATGGGCGAAATTAAGAAAGTTCCTTTGTCAGAAGAAGCAGATATTTTTCTTCAGATGATTTTTGCAGAGTTTAATCACGTTCCGAAACTTGGCCGCAAACGCAGCAATGATGATCCGATGGATGGCATCGAGGAAAATCCAGAAACTCATGCCCAATACTATGCGCACAGCAAAATCAAAAATAGTCTTTCACCCCGGGGCATTATCCGAGGCTTGAAGCGATATAGCCAGGCGTTAGCATATTTGAACAATCAACCCGCGGTGCAGAAAGAGCATCTGCTTGGAGTTGCCCCTTATGTGCTAGGGCATCGCCTGGATTTTACGGATGATTTTAAAAGCCAATATGTGGATAAAGAACGTCCGGGGATGTTTGGCATGTCAAAAGAGATGTTCTTTGCCCATAAAGTGATGGAAGGCATTGAGGAGAATCATCTTGGCACTGAGAAACGGCCAGGAGTAGAATCTGACTTAAATTTATTAGTCATGGCATATAAGAAGCCTGAGCGTATCAGTGAGACCAATTGGCAGCACATTAAAGGCATGCTTGAATTGCGCAAGAAGAATCAGGATGACTTGCATCCGCTGCTGCATGAATATCTTGATCTGTTGTTGACGGATGAGAAGTTTAGGAAGAAGGTAGAATAGAGGTGTCTATGCTGGCTACTGCTCGCAGGGAATTGGATAAGATTCTAGGAGATTTTAATCCCGATTATGTTGAAGAGCGCAAAAAAATGGTTTCTGATTACAATCCCCTTTGTAGTGTTATTGAAAAGTATCTTCTGTTACTTGAAGATCATGAAAATTATTTTGATGCGCTTAGTGGAATCATCAACACTACCGCTTGGCCAATAACCGACGTATTAAAACCTAGCGAAATCACTACTTTTTACGATTTTGCTGTTCAGAATAAATATGAATTTAAAGATGATCGAGATATTACTCGAGAATATGTCTTGGGTGATTTTACTCGGAAACTGACACAAAATAGCTATGATGCTGGCTATAATAATTTTTCTTTTCACAGTCATAGTTTTGGATTAATCTCTAACCTTTACGGAAGTAAAAATAATCTTTTGGTTATTAGCGTTGATGATGTTGGTTCACTTGATATTTGGGGGAGTACTTATTATCGTGGGAAAGACTGTAATTATGTGCAGATGACGCTGCGCGGCCCTGCAAGATGTTATGGCACTGGCTCAAGCAACTCGGTCTTTATTCTCGAAGGCGAGGATCGTGGATGTTTAGGTTGGTCCAATTTTTTTTCTGAACCTCTAGACCTTTTTGAGAAGGGGGAGGTTGAAAAAGCTTCGGATTGTACTTTTATCATCAAGGGGAAACTGGGTATTGATTCCGGGATATATTGTGATCATTGCACCTTTAAGGTATACTCACAGGAAGCGGTAGAGCAGTTGCTCGGGTATATCGGGTATCATGGGAATAATCGTGTCATCTTAGTTCATCCTGATGGCAGAGAAGAATTAAAGAGGGATTTTCATGGTTAGCACTCATGCACGACGGGACTTGGACAGGATTTTGGAAGGATTGAATCCTGATTCTGTTGAGGAAAAGAAGAGAATCAAGGTGAAAGGAGGAAATAAGTTGGCGCGTGTCTGTCGGAAATATGATTCTTTTTTGAATATCAAATATTATACCATTTCTGATGAAGAAAAAACCAGTTTTGTGCGTAACCCTCACTTGATGTTTCATGGTGTATGTATTGCTGATGTCCTTTCTCCTACGGAAATAAACATTTTTGCCCAGACTCGGTTAATCAATGATAAATCATCTCATGCAGGATTATTCCTCAGTAAGCTTATTCAGAATTCGTATGCCGCGGGCTATAATGATTTTTATATTACCTTTGACTGTGCAATTGCATTTCCGGATTATTTGGAAGGTAAAAAAAATAATCTTCTTAAAATAGTTGTAGAAGGGGGGATAGACGACGGCGTGAATCAGCTGGCTTTTGTTGATCTTGTGGTATCTGGAAGATGTAAGATGATTGGTAATTTAACTTCTTATTCTTCTATTACAATACATGGTGATGTGGCTGAATATTCCTGTCATCAAGCTCGTGATTCCATATTTACGTTTCATGGAAAAGTTTGCGTATATGATGGGTATGGACCTCCTTATACTTCTTATGCTGAGCAATCTCAACGCTGTGTCTTTAAGACTTCTGATCTGGAAACGTTGCAACACTTTGTGAAAAAGATAGATAAAAATTGTCATAAAATCTACTTCATCCATCCTG
>JAHFRS010000167.1 GCA_023266155.1 archaeon | reverse complement strand
TTTCTTGAGAAAAATAAGCTATCTTTGGACGATTGACACCTCCAGAAAAGCACGAGGCGAACGGCCTGCCAGCTTTCCACGTACCCAGAAGAGAATTGTCAATACACTTTCAGCACTTTCCTCAACCCCAAGCTGAAGAAAATTGACAATATAATATATAATCCCAGCCAGCGGGGATGCCAGCCAAAAATCGAGAAATTCTGCCCCAGTGGCAGCCGTTGGTTATAATTGATGATAATCTTCTCAATATCTGAATGTGGAAAGAGCGACAGCGGCTGTTCATACTCTACTTTTTGAGTGATGAGCACTTTCTTAGTTTGCTCGGTTGTTCCCACTTTGACCGTCAGGAAATGTTCCCCTTCCATGCTTTTCAGATTCCAGGACGTGGCACTGGTAATGGGCTGCATCTTTGGCGAGAGCAGTTCCGTGTTTTTATCCACCACCAACTCAGCTTCACCTGTAACCCCTTCTTTAAATGTGGCACTGACACTATAGGTTTCGCCCGGATAGATGGGCTCATAGGCTAAATGCGCGGTCATCCACCCAAAAATAAGAATGATCGGCAGCATCGTGATCAACGTCGCTCGCAGTGAATGTTTCATATATTCAAAATTCTTACTCATCGCTTCTTTCTGCACTTTCATCATTTCCGACGGATTATCGCGTAACTCTTTCATCCGTTGCTGATATTCTTTCTGCTGTTCTTTAAGTCGTTTCATTTCCACTTGGTTGGTGAAATATTTATAGACTAAAACCGTAATCAGCGAAATTACCAGAGAAACAATCAGGATGCCGAGAAAGGGGCTGATGTTCAGCAGCGGCTGCAGTACGGGATTAAAGATCGGGTCTAAAAAGGCCATTGGTTTACACTTTTATGCTCAATTTATAAACATTATGCACAAAGATGGCGCCAAAATCATTGACCTTAGTTTCTGGATACGGCGCCGTCATTGGCATCCTCAAAATCAACAGCAACCGGATTTTTATGATAATGGTAGAACCGTGTCTATTGCCAACTCAATCATTTTCGCCGCTGGACGTATCGCCCGAAACACTTCTCGCCCATCAATGGTGATCTCTACAGACAAATCTGTTCTTCTGGTACATGATTTGATGTATTGAAATAAGATGATCAGGCTGGCTTTCTCCCAGGGAGTGATTCGCTGGACGAGATAATCATGATAGGGCTCTAACTTTGTCGGCATCTTTTCGGCGATGAGAGGCTGTTCCGCTAATTCTTTGATCTTTTCATAGACACTTCTGCCGGTATCCAATTCAGGATACGAAATGGCATAGGTTGGCAATATTACCTGCAAAGAATGCTGGTGAGAACTGCTATATCCTCCCACGACTTCTTCAAAGGCCGTATGATGACAAGCATCAGCGGTATGTCCGGCGAGGGAAAGTTCTTCAGTGTTTCTTAATACTCCCGGAAGAAAATTATAATCAGAAACTTGTCCTAGCTGAGAATACAAATGATGAGTTATATCTGATCGTTCCAGATATTCTTTCCAGGAATCATCATTATCATCATCATGTAACACAAAGATATTTTCTGCAGCATATTTTTGAGATAAAGCCGCAATGGCGGGCTGAGTGAGCTGCAAAGTATCGTACTTGAACGAAGGGTGGATGACAAGGAGTTTGTTGGTCATGGACAGACCAAAGCAGCAGTTCTTTTTAAATGTTATTATGTTTACTACAAATAAGTACTAAACTTGAGAAAGATTTAAAAAGTCTTAACGTCTGAAGTTATAATTATGTACGATACCCCCTTACCCCTTTTTGAATCACAAGGACAAGAAAATGGTTTCTTCAGTTATGAACTTCCTCTTGATGAAAAGTTGCTGCTCAATGTTGCCGGTGGAACGAAGAAAGGCATCGGGCATGCGAATGGCGTCAATGAGGATAGTTATTTAGCAATGGGATCATTACTCGCCATTGCTGACGGTGTTGGTGGAATGTATCGCGGAGATATCGCCAGCAGAGTAGTTTCGGAATGCCTGGCGTTGTATGGACAGCGAAATACGGCAACACTTTCTGACAAGGCCCGAAAAAACGCTTTAATCCACTATCTGCTGACGCAACCGGATATTCCCAAGGCAAAAGTGTTGAATATTCAAAATAGTTTAAATCATCTGACAAAAAGAATTAGTCAAGGCCAGGGGATAGATGCTTTATGTAGTGGCAAAGTTGCCAGCGCCAGAACGATATTGAAAAAGTTATGCCCTGGTAAAAGCAAAGAAATGGATACGACCATTGTTGCGGCAGAATTTCGTGATGGAAAAATATTTTGGTATCATCAGGGCGATTCTTGTTTAGCATACATACCATTGGATCAGCCCTACTTAGCATTAGCTCTCCCTGATACTTTGGTAACAAGTTTAGTAGCCACGGTAAGCTTGCCTGTACAAGAACGTGAAGTCCAATCACAACCACTGCAAGAAGGCGATACCTATGTTTTATTCAGCGATGCATTACTTTTAGAGGGAATGGCCAGTAAATTTCTCCCGCTAATTCCTGCTCTGTATCAACAAGCTCCGTCAGGTATGGAAGTTCCCTTTGCAGCGTGGAGATTAATTCAGGAGGCGTGGAAGGGCGGAGATGATACAACAATCATTTTAGCACGAATAGAAAAAAGAAAATAAGTATTTGTTTAGCTTGTTGAAGCGTTACCGTCATAAGGTCGAGCTCGATCGATGTTCAAATCAGGTGAGAAAGGGGGCTGCCCCCTACGGGGATGAGCACTCTCGATAATAAAAACGAGGAGCGAGAAGACGGTAACGCTTCACTTCAGAAAGCTAAACAAATACGGCTGTGTGTAACTAAGCTGTCTTATTCTTAAGAAATTCAGCTGCAATCTTCAGTTTTCTTAACATATTCTCCACCGTTCCAACATACATGACAACTTTCTGTTTTATCTTCCCATTC
>JAHFRS010000006.1:2753-21264 GCA_023266155.1 archaeon | reverse complement strand
CGAGTTATTATAATAAAAGCATTTAATATTCGTCCAAATGCCTTTAGATATAGTTCGGGCAAGACAATAGTATAGTAAACTGCGAAAGATATCGCACACCGATTATCGCAGTTTACTATTAGATAACTGCGTGTAATGTGATCTAATTTACGCAGTTATCTATAATCTACGAATATTTATTGCCCTCACTATATTTCACCATAATAAGATATATAAAACCATCTCGCTTTCATTGTCTCATGTTAAAAAAAGAGGAAGCGGCCTGGTCGATGCCCGTGAAACAGCTCTATCAGTACTTTAAAACTTCTCCTTCTGGTCTTACGGCTCAGCAGGTTCAAGAACGTTGGCAGTCTCAGGGGCCCAACGACTTGGAAAAGAAAGAGCGTTGGCAGGCCTTACGCCTGTTCGTCTGGCAATTTCGCAGCCCTTTAATCCTGATCCTGTTAGCGGCAACGGTGATCTCATATGTGTTAGGGGAAAGGCTTAATGCGGCGGTTATTTTTCTGATGATTTGCCTGAATGTCATCTTAGCTTTTTTTCAGGAATATCGAGCTGAACAGACCATCAATGAACTTAAAAAGTATGTTTCCTATACTGCTAAAGTTCTGCGGGATGGACAAGTACAAGAGATTGATTCTCGGGAACTCGTTCAGGGCGATATCGTTTACTTAGCCAGAGGTGATGTTGTTCCGGCAGATATCCGCGTGCTGAAGGTAAGGGGATTAACTGTCGATGAATCTTCCCTAACGGGAGAATCGCTGCCCGTTTCTAAAACCGTGAACCTTCTTTCAGCTCATCAGCAGCTGCCAACTCAATTACATAATATGGTTTTTCTGGGAACGACCATCATGAGTGGTACGGCGCATGGCATCATTACCGCCACTGGCAAAAAAACTTTTTTTGGCCATACGGCAGCATATCTGCATAAAAAAGAGCCGGAGGCTGATTTTCAAAAAAGCATTCACAAATTTAGTAAACTGCTGGTAAAAATCATTGTCGTGATGACCTTGTTTATTTTTTTAGTCAATGCCTTCCTTGGCAAGGGCCACTTTAATTCTTTTATGTTTGCCTTAGCGCTGGCGGTTGGTATCACCCCAGAAATTTTACCAGTGGTCATGACGGTAACTTTATCTCGTGGCGCGTCAAACATGGCTAAAGAGAATGTCATCACCAAACGGCTGTCTTCCGTAGAGGATTTAGGGAATATCGACACGTTATGCTGTGACAAAACCGGCACGTTAACGGAAGGAAAACTGACATTATATAACTATGTTGACTTGGAAGGCAGGAAAGATGTCGCGGTTCTGCTGGGGGGAATTTTATCTGGCTCAACTCGTGGTGTCTCCCATAAAACTCAGGAAAATCCCATTGATCTGGCTATTGCTGAACATCACGCTGCCAAAGGCATCATGACAGAGGTGGAACAATATCAATTCCTCGCTGAGAACGAGTTTGATTATGAACGTCGTCGTATCGGTGTGGTGGTACGTAAGAATTCTCAGGTATTATTAAAAGTTAAGGGAGCACCGGAATCAGTCTTGAACGTATCTTCTGGAGCTTTCTATCGTGGCAAGACCCAGCCTCTAACTCCATCTCGTCGTAAAACAATCTTTAACCAAGTCAAAAAATATGAATTGGACGGCTATAAAGTGATTGCTGTTGCTGAGAAATCGTTCGAAAAATTGTTACGTAAAACGAAAGCCACTGGTGCTGATGAGCATCACTTAACCCTGCGCGGGTTTTTACTGTTTATTGACCCGCCTAAAAAGTCGGCGAAGGAAGCTCTCACTCTGCTGCAGCGATTAGGAGTAAAGGTAAAGATCATTACCGGTGATAGTCCGACGGTCACCTGGCGAATTTGCAAGGAAGTGGGGTTGTTCATTGCTAAAAATAGGATTATCACTGGTGAAGAACTGGAAGGATTAACACCGCAAAAACTGGGAGAATATGCGCAAACGTATTCCGTGTTTGCCAGAGTATCACCAGAACAAAAATATAATCTTGTCGCCAGTTTAAACAAAGAAAATCATATTGTGGGATTTTTAGGTGACGGAGTGAATGATGCGCCAGCGCTTAAAGCGGCTGATGTGGGCATTGCCGTTGATACGGGCAGCAACATTGCGAAAGAGGCCGCAGACATTATACTCTTAAAGAAAAGTCTTCATGCCATTGTTATTGGCATTGAGCAGGGAAGAAAAATTTTTAGCAATATCACTAAATATATCCTGAACACCATTAGCGCTAATTATGGGAATATGTTTACCATCGCTCTATCTTCACTGTTCTTGAAATTTCTGCCGCTACTCCCCGTGCAAATTCTGTTAAATAATTTTGTAAGTGACATCCCTAATTTGACCATTGCCACCGATCAGGTTGACCCGGAATTGCTGCATAAGCCACGGCGCTGGAATTTCCAGCTCATTTCCCATTTCATGCTTTATTTTGGCATTCTCAGTTCCTTGTTTGATTTGATCCTGATCATCCTGCTGCTGTTGGTATTTCATTCCACGACAGAAGTTTTTCGCACGGCTTGGTTTGTCATGTCGGCCATCTCTGAGATCATTATCCTTTTTTCCTTACGAACACACTTGACTTTCTTTCGCAGCAAGCCTAGCATGTGGCTGGTGCTGGTTTCTTTCATCACTATCTTTTGGGTCTTAGCTTTGCCTTATTTGTGGTGGGGGCAGAAATTCTTTGAGTTTGTGCCACTGACCGGGGAAGTGCTGGTACTGATTGGTTTTGTGTTGCTGGGGTACTTTATAGCAGTGGAAATTGCCAAGCGATTTTTCTATAAGAAATTCTCGGAGTAGATGAGGATTTGGGAGCGAATTAGCCGATGTTTTTCGACATTAATTGTTTTGTTAGATTAATAAACACTGGCAAGAGAATCATCAACAACAAAAAGAAAAACAGAAAAAATAAAAGAAAAGCTTATCGTTTTTTGCCTTTAGCCATTCCTGGATTCAGCGCTGCACAGTTGGGGCATTTATTGGGCACAAACAATTTAACTAACCCGCCCAACACCATCAATACGGCAATCCATTTAATCCAGCCGTCAATTCCATCCCACAGCGGCCACAGAAAGCCATTCAACAGCAGTAAACCGCCCGTCACAATCTTCATTATACCACCACAGTGGCTGCACATGCAAGATCCCATTCTCATCACCTCTTTTTTTTAATGATGGGGAAAAAAGGTTTAGGGTATAAAAAGGTATCGACTCATTTTAGCTTCTCTTTGGCTCTGGAATTAGTACTGGTAAATAAGAATCAGGCAGAATCAGGCTATTGGGTGGTCCTGAAATTTCTCTAGTGTTGCTTCCTCCTCTTCTAGTTTGCTGATCACTTTAGACTTGGGCAATATTTTTCTGTCAATCAGCTCCATCACATAATAAAAGATGGGTGCACAGAGAATCATGGCAGTCACATTCTGAAGATTGAGCTGCAACACATCATAAATTACCGGTGTGAACATCAATAAGACATAGGTGACTTCTCTGATGCGGCCAAATTTTGCCACAAAATCTTTCCCACGAATTCCTTGGACAATAATGATTAGGCCATAGGTAAACGTCAGCAGGATTAAAATGAATTTTACCATAATTGCAATGCTAAATCCCGGCCAGCTATTGGCGATAGTCCTGCTCCAGTCAATGCTTACCCAGAAGACTACTGCCCCATTGGTGATGGCGTTGCCAAGTGATGTGCCTTTACGTTCCTGGAAGAAGTCCGTAAAAATCCAATTGATGTAAATGGGGATAATAATCCACAGCATCGCGGGCTGGGCGAATGGAGCGGCAAAAATGAGCAGCCAAGTCCAGAGAAGTGACAGAATGTAAGAAAGTCCAGTGCTGGCAATTGTCCAGATTGTCATGATTATTCCCCTCTTTTTTTACAGTCCTGTTGGTGAAAGGAATATGAAATGCCTTAAAAAGTTTATCTAAAAAATACGGCTGCCGGGACATTCGGTGAGGATATCTTCCATAATCCCTGACCATCGAACCCGGATCACAAGCTCTTTCTAAACTTTCAGGAAGGTCTGTTCTCATCAAACTTTTCTTAAATTTTTATGGGAAGCTCGGATCATACCACTAGACCACAGCCGTATGAACCAAAAGGAACTCTGATGCTTTTTAAAGTTTTGCACAGGAAGATTTAAATAATTCCTTTGCTTTTAATATTTTATGGACAAATCAGGCAAAGTCGTTCTCTCGACCGGGCTTTTGATTAAGCTCATTGGTGCGCTGGTCGGCTCATTAGGTTTTTTCTTCACGGCTTTGAACAGAACTATTGTCGGAGCAGCTTTTGTGGGATTCGGCGGCTTGCTATTAGCGTTAGGTGACAAGGTGGAAGGCTAAAATGGTTGAAGTACTATTCCTTTCGCGAATCGTTGGTGCAGCTTTACTCTCAGTCGCATTGTTTGTCTCTGCGTTCAGTAAAAGAAATGCTTTAATTTCCATCGTAATCATTATTCTGGGATTGGCTTTGTTCTTACTGCTATCAAATCAATAAAGAAAATCTTATTCTTCTCCTTCTTTATCTGTCTCTCCCCTTCTGACCACTTTCACGGCATCCATTTTGACGGTAATGGGGATGGGCACAGCAGCTTCCAGTAATTCCACAACAATTTCTTCCTTCTGGCGGTTGATGCGGATAACTTTAGCATTCTCCCGCTTGAATGGACCGGAAATGATTTCCACGATATCACTCTTGTGAATATTCATCTCCACTTTAACCTGTTCCAGCATATGTTCAATTTCAATATAAGGTATTTCTCGGTCTAGAATGCCCCTGGCATACGGAACACCTTGTAATGCCGTTTCGATATCTTCTTTAGATACAGCCTCAATAAAGATGTAGCCGCGCATGCCATGGGGGCGCACAACACTATACACCACAGCATTAATGCCGCGGCGCAATTTAGAAATAAGGTAATCTATAACCTGGTCTTCCCGATTGGCGGCTGTTCTTATACCAAAAATCTTTGCGTCCATGTTTAAGTTTTATGAGGTTTTATTTAAATAAGAGCTGTTTAAGGATATGCAGGGTAAAACCAATGACACCGATGATCGCCGCCCCGAGACTCGTTACTTTGACGATACTGAAATATTCTTCCCGGCTGGGTTTCTTGGTGATATGCAAAACCCGAGCGGTTTCCTTTATAAACCTTTTCAACCGGTTCGGTGATTCTATCAGCTGTTCCTGTTCTTCCATACCCCCAAAAACAGAGAGGCAATTTATAAATGTTTCTTTATCGTTTTCAGCTACGAGAAAATTAAGTTATAGTAAAGAACACAAATAACTGAGCAATAGATATGTTCTTTACTATCACGAACGAGCAGGCTTGCTCAATTATTGATGCGAGTGAGTATACATCAATCCTAAAACTGGGTCTCATCCATCGTTTCTCAAGATAATTTATTCCTCAAATTAGTCAGAACCATAGGGCTTATATCTTCAATCACTATCAAAATGGAAAACAAGTTGTGCAAAGTTTCCGGTATTTGCTCTGCTATAATCTGCTTTTTCCACCAGTGATTGCTAATAAGCAACTCCCGAACGAAGTGACTGAATGTGGCCGGTGGTAGACGATTTCTGATTGATGTTGATTATGAGTGGTTATACGCAATTCAAAAAAATATTTTTCTAAGATTGATAATGAGGACAGGCTTTAAAAAAAGGATAAATTTGATTTTTTCTTTTATTGTAGAGGAGAATATATAATGTTTTCTTCCGCTATCGCTGCAGAAAACGAATTATTTATAAAGTCTAACTTTTAAATAAATATTATGGCTACCTACACCAAGAAAAGGATACTAGTTATTTTTACAGGAGGAACTATAGCCGGCAATATTGCTGAGAGCAAGGTTTTTCAGAATACAAAATCTGATCCAAATAGTTTTTTGGCTATATTAGACAATTCTGTAGATATCGTAAAAAAAAATTGGCACATAGAAATTACAACTTCTATTTCTGAACTGCTCAATGTGGACAGCTCCAATATGCAACCAGAGAATTGGACAAAAATAGTAGAAGAAATACAAAATAAATATGATGGCTTTGATGCATTCATCATTTTACACGGAACAAACACAATGGGATACACAGCAGCAGCGTTAACTTTTGCTTTAGAAAATCTCAATAAACCGGTTATTTTAACAGGGGCCCAAGTACCATTGGGATATTTGGGAACAGACTCAGTAACAAATTTAGTTAACTCTTTAAGAATGGCTGTTTGGGGCTATCATGAAATTAAAGGAGTTATGGCTGTTTTTGGTAGTAAAATTATCACCGGATCAAGAGTGAAGAAAGGAACAGATTTTGATTATGATCCTTTCAAAGCTTTTCAAACTGGTGCTTTGGGAGATATTGGCAGATTCATGAGAATCAATGAATCTGCTATGAAAAAGCATGTAAGTTATCTGTCTAAATATAAAGCATTGGCAATTCAATCAAAAGTATTAAGTGTTAAAAAGAATTTTGATACAAAAAATATTGCTTCACTAACAGAATTTCCCGGAATGTCAGTCAATATCTTTAAATCGTTAGTTGAAAACAATGACATTAAAGCATTTGTTTTTAGGGCTTTTGGAGCAGGAGACCCAAGCAGTCATTTATTCCCAGCATTTGAATATCTAAAAAAGAAAAAAATTCCAATAATTGTCACAACTCAAGCGCCAAGTGGTATTTCAAATTTCCAGGTAAATGAAACAGGGCAATATTTAAGAGAACACGATTTGGCAATTCCCGCATATGATATGAGTATTGAATCCATGACTGTAAAAATGGCATGGTTATTAGCTCAAAAAATAAAATATGAAGATATAAAACAAATGATGGTTGAAGATATGCACGGTGAGATTACTCTTGAGAATGAATTATTATAAAGTGTTTTGAAAAATCAGATTTATAAGAATTGAGGAACGCCTATCATCATGAGTAAGAACGAAAAATATTTTTTGAATTCACTCTTCTAACGCTCCGTGCCACGCTGTGCTCTCCTCCTTTCAGTCGTCGGGGCGTATAACACGGGACCCGATACATCATGAGCATTGTTCTTCAGGAAGAAGCAATCTTCCCTTTCACCATCAGCAGAACACTGACCACCACCATTGTCCCCCCCATTATCCACAGCAGTGGCAATATGGGCTTGACTACTGTAAACGGAACTCCGGCAATGATAATTCCAGCATTCAGCAGCACTAAATTTCTGGAAATACATTTCATTCGCAGATAAAATCCTACAGTTATCACCCACAATACGACGGCAGCAATCCACAATGGTATCGCCACTCTCGTCAGAAAGAACAACGGCATCCCCACGAGAGTAATACCCACCACAGAAAGTAAAGAGATGAGTCCTAAGCAGACGGTATGACAAACTTGCCAGCCTCCCAGGAAACCCGCAGTGCCGGAAGCAGTACTGGCGAGAGAACTCATTTTTTCCACCAGTTTTACTTTCTGTTGCTTTTCCATCCGTTTCCTCGTTAATAATTTATCTAAGAGTTATCCCATTAGGACGTTTAGCAGCATCAGGTCGAACATCCGCTATTTTAACAGCAAGGGCGTCGCGGGGGGTTGCCCCTCAAGTCACTTCGTTCGTGACTCACACAGCAAAGCGACGACTTTGCTGGTGCACCAGTGAAACACAAAAATCAACAGCGATTGATTTTTGGTTCCGAAAACTGATCGTTGTCAGTTTTCGTGAATCGTCGTTTCACTGTGTGTGCCTGACGGCAAGCTACGGGGACGCAGCCCCATCCATGTTGACATCGATGTGTTCGAAGCTGCTAAACGTCATCATTTTTCTCCCTAGTGAGATAGGCTTTAAAGCTCATCCGGAGTTCACCAGGAAATTGCAGCTCAATCTCTCCAAAGTATATAACTCCTGAAAACTAACACCCACCCACCATCGCCGGGAGATTATTGAGTGAAGACGCTGTTGTTGCCCCTGACACTCCGCCGCCTAAGACTTTTGTTAATACGATAATGATGACCAAAGCCACCACGATGCCAACGACAATTTTCCATTTTAAATTTTTCTTGGGCGTAAGTTCATTGTTTTCCATGGTATTCCTCCTCATTTTTCTTTATATAAATATGAACCGCCAACAGTTTTCCCCCCATTTTTTTACATATCTTCCATCCCGCCTTCAATACAATGTAAGATCGCCATGCCGCAGGTGTCACAGACCCCATCCAAATTGGCATCCATATTTCTGATCGCTTTCTCCACATCAATATTCTGTGGATTCTGAGCATTTTGTGTCATGTACTGAATTTCCTCTTCGACGCTGCTGAACTTCATCGGGGCACTGGACTGAATGTTGGCAGGTAACTTGATCGTGATGGGGGAAGAGGACGCAGAGGGAGAGGAAACGGGAGGCAGTGAAGCAGGAGAGCGTGAAACCATGGCTGCTGCTGTTAAGGGAGTAGCCGTTTTAGGTTGATGAACGAGAGCAAAATTGGTTATTGACGCAAATTGCTCATCAACATTCTCATTTTGAGGCCCATAGCTGATAAGAATTTTATCTAAATCATGAAAAACATACTGTTCATACTGGCTGTTTAATTTTCCATTCACTATGAATTTAAGGGTATTTGCCCCATCAGTACAAAACTTCTTGCCGCTTCCTACCTCGAGGCAATCTTTATCAAATTTCATCCCAACACTTTCAAACCAGATCCAGAGCGGAATGCCCGTGCCGTGCATATGGAGAACATCACCTGTTTTTTCAGGTTCAGGCGCACCGCTATCAACATGAATGAAACTGCTCACCGTTAAGCCAGAACCCATTCTCCCCATATGATCTTTATCTGAAAGATCAAGTTGTTTCCCATTTATATCAATCTTCCAGTCAGCATGGATGTGCTGAGAACCTAAAATACCCATAGTTGAAGACGAATCCATGTTACACTGTAATTGCCCGCTTTCGATACACATCTCCACCGGCATGCCACAGCTGTCACACGTACCATCATTATCTTTATCCATAAATCTCTTCGCGAGTTCAACATCAAACGGCGTGAATGACATCTGGCTTTGCCGTGAGCCCATGAAACTTTCTGCGGCGGTAGGCATAGTACGTGCATCAGCGTCGGAAGAAAAAAAGATGGATTTGGCGGTCAATGCTAAGACCACGCCGGCGATGAGCAGTGTCAGGACAATAAAAGCGGTCATGATGGTGTCGCTAGTTTTTTTTCCATGAGGGATAACGGGAGTTCTGGATGAAGTATCGGTGGATACCGTAGTGGTAACCATATTATCAGAAAGATTTCTTTCCTGCCCCGTCATTCCTGTTGGTCTCCTCATTTCTTGTGCTTTCATCATCAGCTAGCTGTTGAAGTATATTCAATCAAAATCTCATCTCTGTCCTGCATGAAATAATTTCCATATTCAGTATTCTCTTTCCCATTAACCAGCATTTTCAACGTTCCTTTATCGGTGCAATAATCAAAGATACAATCTTTATTGAATGTCTTGCCCCACAGTTCAAAGAAATATCCTAAAATCATCGTCCTGGCAGTGGGATTATTATTTTCCAGGTGCAGCACGCCATCAGTCTCGTGGGTATGAAGAGGATAATGCACCGTGCTGGTAATGCCAATATCTTTGGGAATAATCTGCTCCCGGCCATCAATCACAATTCGTAAATGCGGGTGCCAGTGGATTGGCCCGACAGGAACAGCAACATCAGGAAGAGAAGTCCAGTCAGAATTTCCACTTCCGCTTTTCTTCACTAGCAGCGTTGTGCCAAATATCAGAAAGCCGATGATGATCAAAGCTACCACCCAGTTTCTCATCTTTTTTTTCTGCCTTGATGTCAGCAGTGGTGCCGTTACTGTTTCCGCATGCTTGGCTTGGTTGTGCATTTCCAGCGCTTCTGCGGAATCAAAGGTTTTCTGGCATGATGTACAGGAATAATCAGTCATGGTGATGGCCACCCACAGTTCTCAATTCTCTCCAGATTTTAACAATCCAAAGAACGATCAGCATCAGCAGAGCAACAAGTAACGCCACCAACAGATAATAGACGAGCGAAACTGGCCCAAAATACCCGTTCATCATGCCAAAGTTGCCTATCATTCCAGAACTCATCATCTTTCCACCCCCCATCATCTTCATCATCTCGTCTCCTCCTCTATCATCACCCATCATCTTTCCATCCATCATCGCCTTACTTCTACTGTCTTGGGCACAATAGATTGTTTTGGCCATGGTGATATGAAATTGCTCCTCAACACCGCTGCCTTCTTTAAATCCCATCATCGTATGCATCTGCTCGTGAGCTTCTCCCGGATGCATTTGCTCCATGTAATATTCGCCCATTTTTTCCAGTTGTTCATCGGTAAGTCGATCACAGCTCACGCCTGACTGGATTAATTTCTCCGTTACGGTAAAATCATTACTGCTGTTCTCCGTGATAGAATCTTCTTCATGAGCAGCAGCAAAACTAAAGAGCATCAAGGCCGAAAAGATAACCATATACATGAGAGGTATGCACCTCTTTTTCACGATTAAATTTAATTTCATCATCTTCAGCCTCCATCAGGTTTACCTTTTATGAAATATCAATCTTCTCTCCATAGGGATGGATCAATTTCCAGCCGTGAATCACATCACCCTGCCGGTATTTTAAAGTAAACGTGCCGCGAAATGGTTTAGTATCATCTATTTTTTCATTCTTTTCATTTCCTTCACCAACCACCAATTCTATATCATAATTAACCTGAGCAGTAGTTCCATCATTTGATATTTCTGTTATATTTTTGATCATCACGCGTTCGATTCCCTGTGAACTGGCAAATTGTCGAAAGGCCGCTAAATCTTTGGTGCGGATATCGATCTTCTTAAACCCATCGGAAATCGTCGCATACATCTCCGGATAATTGTGAGCATTCCACGCCGTGAAATATTGCCGTACCACCGTTTCCGGGGAAGGGAACTGATAGTCTTGTTGCTGTTCTGTTTTCAACTGGCGGTTTTGGAACATGATTCCGACAACTAAAACCACCAACAAAATCAACAAGCCACTGTAGATAATTTTTTTATTTCTGTCCATGATGATGTGTTTCAACAGGTATTTTTTCTTTGACCGTGGCAGGAAATTCACAGGCCAGGCAATTCCCTGTGGCAATACTGTCCGCTTTGACAACAATAGCAAGACCCAATAAGCCAACAGAGACTATTTTCAACACGCCTAAATAAGGAATCAGAAAAGCGAGAGGGATATTCAAGATGGTACTGCCAAAAGCGACGATCGCAATGCTCTGGCAAACAGGACAGACTGCTGCCAAGAAACCGGCTATCCCGCTCCCCACACCGCCCAGTGAGGAAGGAGAAGAAAAACCTGAAGAAAGACGTCGTTCCCGTTCATACAAAAACAACGTCACAAAAAGTGCCGATAAAAAAACAATGACGCCCACAAATAAATAATCGATGATCACCGCAGGAGACAAGCGATTGATGCCAAATTGAATCACCGGAATTGTCCAGAAGCCGTACAGAAAAGTATAAAGCACCAGAAAGCTTAGGGTGGCAATGATAAACTTTCGCAAATACTTTTTATCCCCAAAAACGGCTTTAAATACGTCAACATTATTCTTTGATATGCCCTGCTCTTGTACAATTTTCTCCGATTTGAGTGCCATGCCTTGTCCTCTTATTGCCCTGCGGGGACAGCAGCTACAGCAGCTTTCTCACCCACCGGTGCATTGGTCAATAAATCTTTATACACTCCAAGCAGTTCCGGCTTTCTCATCACATACCAGCCATCTGCTTCCACGGAACCAACACTATCCCACGCCTTCGTAAAAATGTCGTACACCGCTGCATCCGGAGAAGCTAGAATAATCGGCACTTTGGTGATTTGATATTTCTGTTTCAACTGCTGCCCTTCTGCCGAAGAAATATCAACAGTTTTTTCAGAGGCGATCAAGAGCCCTAACCTCTGTAAAATCTGCTTATTGACACTCACATCATAACATACCTGACAGGAGGTGTCCGTCAAAGTAATGAGCTCCACGAGGCCCACCACTTTATTTTTAGCCAGATCTCGATAGGGTGGAATCAGCGAATGAACGGCATAAAAACCATCTTTTTTGGCCGCCTCCACTTTCTCCAATTGCTGCTTTACGGGTTCATAATAATCGATGTCATCAGAAATCAACAGAGCCGGAACGTTATCAACCCCAAATTGAGCAATGAGTTTTTTCCCTTCCTCACTATTGTATTCTACTTGTTTGTTACTGGTCAAAAATACGCCGCTTTTCTGTAGTGTTTCTACGGCTTTAGACAAATCTGGGCATTGGCTGCAGGTAGAATCCTTAAGCTGATAAAGGTTAACCTTGCCCACAATAATATCCTGTTCAAGGTCATAATAAGGGGCTTTCAGGGCAGTAAATATAAAGCGTTCATTCCGCAGTTCCCCGTTGGCATTGAAATATCCTGACAACTGCTCAGACTTATTGAGTTCACCGCTGACAATCATTGTTGGTAATTTAATCAGTCCATAACGAGAGATTAATTCTTTTGCCACCGCTGAATCACTTGAGACATCCTCTTCCAGTGTAATATTGACATTCTGTTTTTTCAGCGCGTCGACCGCCTGGCTGAGATCATAACAAAAATCACAATTGGCTAAGGTGATTTTCACGACTTGTAAATTTGCGGGGCGCAATTTTTCCTGCACAATCTCCTGAGCATCTGCCCATTGTACTTTACGCTGTTGGAGCAGCACGACGCTGAAAATAGAAAAAATCACTGCCAGCAATACCAATACAGGAATTAACCTGTCAACCATAAAATCTTTCTTCATGAAAGCATTCCCCCCATAGGCTACCGTATTCCCTCAACATAAGTTATAATTTAAGTTATGATTTAACACCCACCAACCATCGATGGCAAGTTCTGTAAGTTCGCTGGCACGGCCGGAGCCGACGCAGCACGAGAGTTGGCGGTTGGCGAAGGCGCAGCCCCTGTTTTCGCAGAGACGACGACACTTGATTTGCTCAAACCCATTAATTGAGCCGTCTGTAACGCAGTCGTTATCAGCAATACTCCTATCAATACCACCACCAATATTTCTTTTCGTTCCATGGTCATACCTCCATTCATAGTTTGTAAACGATAATTATATTGTTCCCTAAATTCATCTTAATTATACTTACGGACTGATTATACCTGCGATTCCTGAATGATCCGTTCAATCGTGCCTTTGGGGTACCATAACGCATACCAACGAGCCATCTCTCCATAAATTTCTTCATCGGAATATTGATCGGCATAATTTTGAATGAACCATTTCGCCATGCCCTGAGCGGCCGCTGCATGCGCACAGCCACAGTGGGTAATAATAGTGGGATGTTGAGGGCTGCCGCAACAATAATCACAGGTAAAAGAATTAACAATGCGATTCCAGCGTTCCGTCTGCGTGGCATCTAATGGCAAAGCTCGATATGAACCCCACTGTTTCTGAGCCGCAATGGGATCATCAAAACTGACACCAGCCTGCTCGCCATACCACGGTGTTCCCGTCGGCACGATATTATTCAGCAAATCCTGCACTGCATCTCCGGTACTTGGCTGCTGAGACAACTCACTGATGGTGGGGAGAGACTTGACGATTGATTGATATCCCCCAATTTTAGGCTGTTCTCCCGTTGCCAGAGGCATTGGTTTCAATGTAATCTTAGAACCATATTCGAAACTACCTAACGAAGCCGTGCCAAAATTTCCTCCGCCGACGGAAATAGAAGCATACGCTTGTGGCAGCAGCACTTGATTGACGAGCAGCAGGACCACCAGAATGGCGATAATGCCCAGAAAGAAATTACTGCGGAATAAGAATGGGTCGGCAGACGGATCACGATGAGTTTCAATCTGATGAAGTTGGTCATGATGTTGATGTTTTTCATGGGAAGGGGAATGTTCGGCGTGAGAATGGGAATCTTCAGTGTGAGCATGACTGTGAACAGTATGATCTTGCTCGGAATGATTGTGCCCAGGATGAACAGGACTCTCATGCTGATGATGTTGAGCTTCAACAGCAGAAATCTTTTCTGAGGAAGGTGTCTTGGTCAGCTTCACTTCAGCTTTCTTCACCTTCATTTTTCTCTGCTTATGTTCATCCATCCCAATCATTTCAAAAGTTTGTAATAGTAACTTATATTTAAATGTTACGTGACTACTGGCAAGTATGGTTATACCACCGCCCCTCGCTGTGTACACAAAAACACAAAGTATTTATAATCTTATATGTTTACAAAAAGGATGAAAAGCAATTTTATGACGCAAAAACTGCTTCAGGCTCTCAGTCCGCTGGAGAATGAGATCATCAATTTGTTGGTGAAGCAAAATAGGTATGGTGCCGCAGATATTTATTCCTTGCTTAACAAAAAAAAGAAAGTTGCTCCTAGCAGTGTCTCTGTGATTCTTGACCGCCTGTATAAGAAAGGCCTGGTCAGCCGAGAAACCGAAACGGCTCGGGGCGGAATCCGTTTTAAGTACCGTCTGGAAACAAACAAAGAACGGTATGAACGAACGATGATTGAAAATACTGTAAACCTGTTCATCAAGAAATTTGGCACGAAAGCCGTAGCTTATTTTAATGAAAGCTTTGATCATCTCAAGAAAAAATGAATCTGATCCTGATTGAAACGTGGAAGGCGTACGCCCTGCATTTTGTCACCAGCCCAGTGAATGTGCTCGTGCTGATTGCTTCTCTGATATTTTCCTTGCTGTTCTATTTCCTGTTTAAGAGAACTGATCGTATTAAAGTTAAAGTATCCTATTTATACACGCACATTTTTTTTCTGTTTTTTCCTTTCCTCTTTTCCCTGTTTACCTCTACCTGTTGGAAATGTGTGATACCTGTCTGTGACTGCTCACCCAGCGTCGTATTGTACGGAACATTTGGTGGAATTGGTGGAGCGGTGATTTCCAGCTTTCTGCTCTTGCCCTATCTATATACTTGGGCCAGCCGTTCCCGGGAAGTCGTTTCGGGACTACTGCAAGAACAGCTGGAAGATCTTTGCTGCCGATTAAATCTACCACTACCCAGATTATATACCATCAATGACGTGGCACCGAAAGCCTATTCCATCACCAACATCCGCCCTTCTATTTTTGTATCTGTAGGCTTGTGTGAAATTCTCAATGATAAAGAAATGGAAGCTGTCTTGCTGCATGAATTAGATCATCTCAGAAACAAGACTTCTTTATGGCGTTTTTCGATTCACACCCTGAAGATTTTTTCACCGTTATCAACGTTTATCACTTTAGATAGGAGCATCCAGCGGGAAGAGCTTGAAGCTGACGCCTTTGCCGTGCACGAGCAAGGGACAGTGGTATTTCTAAATTCAGCTAAAAAGAAAGTCAATGAGATGAACCGGAAGATTCATGAATTTCAGGGGTAAGGTATACTCACTCGCATCAATAATTCTGCAAGCTGGCTCGTTCGTGATAGTAAAGAACAGATCTATTGCTCAGTTATTTGTGTTCTTTATTATATTAATCACTCTGACGCTGCTCGCCAAAAGCATAAAAACCTTAATAAAGAGCCTTCTTTCTCTTCCAAATAAGCCTCCGTAGCTCAGTGGCCAGAGCACCTGACTTGTAAGAGTTGTGGTGAATTAATCACACGCGATCAGAGA
Source organism: archaeon (assembly GCA_023266155.1). Classification (GTDB taxonomy): domain Archaea; phylum Nanobdellota; class Nanobdellia; order Woesearchaeales; family GW2011-AR9; genus JAHFRS01. The sequence goes on along the minus strand of JAHFRS010000006.1, from coordinate 5,611 downwards.
GATCAGGGGGTCGCGAGTTCAAAGAAGGGATCTTGAACATTGGTCTCTTGGAAAGTCTCGCCGGGGGCTTTCTTTTTTTTATTTTAGTACTAAATTTACCACTTACAGCTCAAAAACGACAAATTTATATATCCCATGCCTTTTTTCCCCTCTGATGAAAGACACTAAAGATATCAAGTCATCGATCTGGGACAAAGAAGTCCAAGTTCGCATCCGCCCTGGTAAAATTCTTAAAGGGCTAGTCTTTATCATGTTGTTAGTCTCCATATTCTATTTAGGACGATTAACCGCACCGGAATCTTCTAATTCTGTAACGGTTGCCGCAACGACAGCAGCAGTAACGGAAACAGCTCAAAAAGAATCAGCATCCAGCTTCTTGAGCACGCTGACAGGATTTATTACTGGGCTGCTCCCTAGCTCAGATGAAAAAACAACGGAAACGAAGAAAGAAGTTGCCGTGACACCTGCTTCAGGTGAATCTACTCCTACTGCTGCTTCCACGGCGACAACAGAAACACCAGCTAGTAATGCCACAGCTAGTCCCAACGAAACAGTTGTTGCCGCGGCAAATACTGATAATTCTGTCGAGACGATTGTCACCACTTACAGTAAAGTCGCCGTTTCTCTAAATGATGTCATTAAAGACTGGAAAGGGACTTGGGGAAAAATTGTCAAAATAGATTATACGATTAAAAATAATGAAGCAGGAACGATCAAGCCCGCTTACTTTATTATGTTAGTTGAGGGCTATGATACAGGAGATAGTGCCATTCCAAAGAAAATCTCTCTGCCTTTATCGTCCCAGAGCATCAAAGCCGGCGAGAGTTATTCACTGGTTATTAATGTTCCCCAAGGCTTTGCATATAATGCTATTACTACCGGTGATCTGAGCAATGTTCGAGTTACCTTGCAACTCTATGATTCGGCTGATAAACTGATGGGCACCTATAACAACGAGTTTAATCTGCAAGGGACAGTGGCTCCATAAAAACGTTTTAATCTTAATTTTTTTACTTTTATCTCAAGCAAAAACTACTTAAACTCTGATATTATTCTCCTGCTCGTGGCAAAAAAAAGAGAAACGATTATCGTGTTTAGTGCTCATTCTGACGACTTTGTGATCGGTGCTGGCGGCACGATTGCTCAGTACGTACGTGCCGGCAAGAAGGTTTTAGCCGTCGTCTTCTCCTATGGTGAAAAATCTCATCCCTGGATGAAAAGCAAAGTGATTAAGGCGATTCGCCAAAAGGAGGCTGAAGAAGCCAGTAAAGTATTAGGCTGCCGGGTACTTTTTTTTGATTTAAAAGAATTTTCCTACTTGAAAGAGTATCAGAGTCAAGGCCTGGAAGCGGCGCTGATCAAGCTTCTGAAACGGTATCGACCGCAAAAGATTTTTACTCATAGCAATGAAGATCCCCATCCTGACCACCAGGCGGTCCATAAAATCACCATCCAGCTCACAGAAAAAATGAAGTCCAGAATCCAGGTGTATATCTATTCCGTATGGAACCCCGTTTCCCTGCAAACACAATTTCCTGCTTTATACGTTGATGTCTCTTCAACGTTCTGGACAAAATTGAAGGCGTTTAAAAAATTTCCCAGCCAGCGGTTCAATGCCATTTATCCATTGATGATTTTAGTCCTTTATCGCGCCATTAAAGATGGCTTTAAAATACGAAAACGTTTTGGTGAACATTTTTTTCGAATCCAATGAAACCAACAATCGTCCTCGCCGCAGACACTTATTATCCTAAAGCTGATGGGGTGCTGCGATTCATGGAAGAATTCATCAAAAAATCTCGGCATGATTTTTCTCTCCATCTGCTCGTTCCCCGCTTTAGCACAAGGCAACAGCCTGGTGTTCGAACGACGCTGTTGGATCTTTCAGCCCGCAGCCTTTTTAGCTACAATTCCATACAATTATCAGGCAAAAACCGCGGTAAAATTCAAACGGCGGTTCGTGATGCAGATGTGGTGTTCATCCAGGAATTAGGTCCCGTTGGCTTTCTGGCCCTTCGTGCTGCCCGGCAATATCATCAGAAAACCGTTCTTTATATCCATAACACACCGTGGGAATTTATTGAAAAATATTTTTCCCTGAATAGGCTCTCTTCTTTCCTTGCTCGAAAATTCTTTGTCTATTGGTATAATCAAGCTGACCTGCTTTTAATTCCCTATCCCCAATTAAAACTGCAACTGCGTCAGGCGGGAGTGACAACCTCAATTCAAGTCGCCCAGCTTGGGGTTGATTTGGCCCGATTTTCCCCAGCTCAAGACCACCGTGCCTTTAAGAAAAAAATGAACTTTCCGACTGGCCCCATCATTGGCTATGTCGGAAGAGTATCAAATGAAAAAAACACTTTGATGCTGCTGAACGCTTTTCAAAAATTAAAAACTGATGCATTCCTGCTGATAGTTGGCGATGGCCGCAAAGAACTCATTCAACAATTTAAATCCACACCAAACTGCCGCGTGACTGGTTTCGTCTCTAACGTGCAAGAGTACCTTCAGGCGATGGACATTTTTGTCATGCCCAGCCTCACGGAAACTACCTCCCTGGCAACATTAGAAGCGATGGCCACGGGCTTGCCGGTGATCGTGACTCCGGTTGGTTTCATGAAGAACTATGTCGTGAACAACCACAATGGGATCTTTTGTTCCCGTAACAGCCCTGACACTTTGGCAGCAAAAGTCGAGCAGCTGTTGGCCAACCCAGCTTTACGCTCGCGCTTAGGAAAAGAAGCCCGTAAGACTGTTGTCCATTCTTTTTCTGTGGAGCAGTCCATGAATCGTATTAAAAGCCTGTTGTCCAGAATTCATCATTCTCCACGCAGAAGCCGAGACCACAAAAAATGAGC
>JAHFRS010000006.1:0-2653 GCA_023266155.1 archaeon | reverse complement strand
CTTAAAATCAAAGTTTACTGCAGCCGCTGCCAGCAGCAGGTGGAAAAAATGGAAACGCGGCAGGTCGCAGCTTCCGGTAAAGAGCCTAAATATGAATGTTTTGAATGTTTCCGCAAAACTAAACCACGCGGTGCTGCCACGGGAAGGGAAGAAGCCAGGTATACCTTATTCTGTGAACGTTGCCGCTATAAATTTACGTCGGCCCGCAAACTTTGTCCCTACTGTAATGATAGCAGTCACCTGGAAACAACCGTTATTACTGCCGATGAATTGATTGGGTTGCCGCCTACCAGGTTTTAAATCGGTAAAGTCCCAGCTTTTTTTCCACATCCTCTTTTCCCGGCATTTTTTCCTCTGAACTGAATATGCGCTCCCTCCTTAAGAAACGGTCCAAGAAAAGCGGTCTTCCTCCCGGTACGCTGGTGCACGTGGGGGAACAAAAAACTGAAAAGATCCATATTTCTGTGCTTACTTATGGTGCTGGTAAAATTGAAGAGCGGGAAATTACCCGGATGGAAGAATGTTTAGACCTGCGTAATAAAAGCGCCGTTACCTGGATCACCGTGCGCGGTGTGCATGATGTGGATGTCATTGAGCAGATCGGCACATGTTTTGATCTGCATCCGTTGCTGATGGAAGATATTGTCAATACCGAGCAGCGACCTAAAGTTGATTATTTTGAAGATTCGTTATTTTTGATTGCCAGGATGTTATCGTTTAACCACAAAGATATCGTCTCCAGCGAACAGATCAGTATCGTGTTGGGGAGCAATTTTGTGCTTTCATTTGAAGAGCATGAAGACGATACCTTTCAACGTATTCGCGAGAGAATCCGTAAAGGGCGATTCCTCAATAAAGGCGCAACTCACCGCGGTGCCGATTACTTGATGTATGCCCTGCTTGATGCCATCGTTGACAATTATTTTGTGATTCTGGAAAAGCTGGGGGAAAGGATTGAAACGCTGGAGGAACAGTTAATTACCTCGCCAACGTTAGATATTTTGCGTTCCATCTACCATCTCAAAACCCAGATGATTTTTCTGCGAAGATCTGTCTGGCCGTTGCGGGAAGTGGTCAATAGTTTACTGCGGACAGAATCAGTATTAATCAAGAAAACCACTCATTTCTACCTGCGGGACATCTATGACCACGCCATCCAAGTCATTGAAACGATCGAAACCTTTCGGGACATGCTGACGGGCATGCTGGAAATATATCTATCGAGCATGAGCAATCGGCTGAATGAAGTGATGAAAATATTGACGATCATTGGCACAATCTTTATTCCCCTGACGTTTGTCACCAGTCTTTATGGGATGAATTTTAAGCACATGCCGGAATTAAACTGGCAGTATGGTTATTTATGGGCGTTGATCCTGATGGTGGTGATGACCATCAGCATGTTGATTTATTTTAAAAAGAGAAAGTTAGTGTGATGCTCATGGCACTGCAATTGGAATGGTCTCTGGGGATTTTATTTCTTTTTACTGGTATTATCATTGGTGCCTTACTGACTTATCTGTGGTGGAAAGATAAAGTGCCGGTACTGCGGCAGGATGCCATTGACCGCTCCCGTGCTAATTTAGGCGGTCAGTTTGCGGAACAATTGGCACCCTACTTCCCTGATTTTCCTTACAGTCCCAATGAACTGCGCTGGCTGGGGAAGCCCATAGATTATGTGGTATTCAAGGGAATGGACCACAATGATCTGCAAGAGATCGTTTTTTTGGAAATCAAGAGTGGGAAAGCGCAGCTCAATGAGCATCAGCGGCAGATTAAAAAATTGTTGGGAGAGAAGAAAGTTTCCTGGGCGGAATATCGGGTTGAAGAAAAAGTTACGAAGTAAATACCTCGGTTCTGTTGCCATAATAACTCAACAGCGAGAGCGAACCGAGAATAGAAATTGTTGAATTTGTGTTCGGGTATTTGATGGAATCAACTACGAGTGCCAAGCCCATAGCCTTGGAGCAGAGTTTCACCAAATTGTCTGTAGAATTTATCTTTTCCAAAAGAGGGAGCAATCTTAGTAGTCAAATGATTTAAAGAATCATAACCATAACGACCAATCCAATCTGTTAATTCTTCTCGTACTCCCTTCGATAAAAAAAAATCCAGATGAAGATTTCTCAGCATAACATTTATAAACTATAGCTGCTATAGGAGCTATAGAATGACCACAACGATACAAATTAGCGAGGAAACAAAGCAGCTCATAGGAACATTTGGCACTAAAGGTGATACGTATGAGGTCATTCTTCAACGAATGTACCGCCTGGCCGTAAAAGAACAATTACAGGAGTTTTTATTGTCAGCAGAAAACAGCTTTCCCATTGATGAGGCTATTGCGAGGGCTAAAAAGCGATGGCGAAAGTAGAGATTGTTGAATCTCTTTTTGAGGAAATCAACAAAAAATTTAAAGAAAGAAGTGTTGAAGTATTAGAACATTTAAAGTCACTGGAACATTCTCCTCAAAAGGGAAAGATTTTGGGTACTTTAGGCGGGATTGTTATCAAAGAATTAAAATTTGAAAACTTTCGATTTTACTTTATTACTGATGGATTCAGATTAAAATGTTTAAATGAAGAAGATCTTGTCGATCTGCTGTTGCGATTCGTCAGAATGTCGGATAAAAAACATCAGCAGCAGGTAATTG
>JAHFRS010000063.1 GCA_023266155.1 archaeon | reverse complement strand
AAGTTACATACTGATCTGGGCAAGAATTTTATCTGTGCCAAAGATGTGAAGACCAAGAAAACGGTCGGAAAAGAGTATCTATTAAAGAATCGGGATGTCATTGAGATTGTGAGCGGGAGATAGAATGGAAAATGCTAAATATTTTATGCGGATTGCCATTGAAGAAGCAAAAAATTCTTCTGAATCGCTTCCCTGCGGCGCCGTAATTGTAGATGAATTGGGAAAGGTCATCGCGAAAGCGGGTAATTCTGCGAGGAAAATCCATGATGCTTCGGCTCATGCTGAGATCAATGCTCTGCGACAGGCCAGTTCAAAGATAAAAAACAAAGAATTACGAGGATCGCATGGGACCCCTGTTAGGCGAGGTCGAACGAAGTGAGAAGCGCAGCGCCCCCGAATGAGTCTTTTTCCGCTAGTGCTCATTGCCAGATCGTTTACGAAAGTAAGTGTTTAGAATCTTTCAATAACTTCTTTAAAATCAAATCCTATGTTAAGAGTTTTAGTTTGATCGTAATTAAATCAGCCCTGTTCTGAAAGCTCATTATTTGATTTAATTCTGACCTCGCCGCTGTAATCACCCAAATATTTGTAATAATCTCTTTTTTCCGTTTGTTGATATTGAAATACCGTTGTTGGCTTGAAAGTAAGATTTACTTCTTCTAAAGTTTCTCGTATAATTGTTTCTATTGGCGATTCATTACTGAGGCTTTTTCCTCCAGGACAAGTCCAAGAAGATTTAAAAGGTGACTTTTTTCTTTTCACTAACAATATTTTATTTTCGTGGATAATAATTGCCGCGCAAGCATGCTTTCTTTTCATAACTTACCAATATACCTCATTCTTTTATAATTTTCCATTTTTTAATGATAGATTTATATAATAGCTTGCGGGTATTAATCATATGAAATCAAGAGTGAGTGTTGGTGTATTTATTTTTAAATGGGGTAAAATACTTTTAATAAAGCATGTCCATCCCAAAACTGGATTTACCTGGTGGGTTCCTCCTGGAGGAGGGATAAAGGGAACTGAAAGTATTTTTGAAACGGCAGAACGGGAAGTTTTTGAAGAAACTGGAATGGCCGTCAAGTTAGATAAAATAGTTTATATTAGACAATTTATCTACCATGCTCAAGAAGAGAATAATATTATCATTTATCTCATCGCAAAAGAAGTCAAAGGAAAAGAAACTATTAAAAATATAAAAGGTAATGGTATGGATGAACATTATATTAAAGAATTACACTACTTCGATAAAGCAGGATTAAAAAAGGAAACTGTTTTTCCAGAGATTCTAAAAAATGAGATGTGGAATGACTATCAAAAAGGATTTCCTTCAATTAAGTTTATTGGTGTGGAAAGCGATAAATAATGATTATTTACTTTTAATTACAAAACCAATAAACGGTGCTTTTTTAATAAGTTTAGGTTTAAATGCATAGTAAAATATTTTTTCCCACTTTTTTCTAAAATCAAACCCAAAAGATTGGATAATCACTCCGGTAGTATTATTTATTAAATTAATCCAATAAGAGTAATTTAAAAATCGTTCATTGCCATAGATTTTGTCTTTATCAGAAAAATAATCCGAAGGTACAGATGCCACTACAATTTTGGAGATTCGTAATTCTTGATTAATAATATCAACTATTTCTTTATCGGAAAAATGTTCCAACACGCCATTGCTAAAAGTAACATCAAAATATTTGTAATCAAATTTTAGGTTTGTTAGATTCATCTTTAAAAATTTTGGAAAAACATGCATTTAACCAGATAATTTTTCGGCAATTTCTAACATATCTCCATCAATATCTATTCCTGTAACTTGATACCCTCTCTTACTTAAAAAACTGCACGTAATTCCTGAACCACTACCCGCTTCCAATACTATTCTCCGCGCAGAGTACGGCAGGTCTGGAGCTCTTTTTTAATATTCAGCGGAAGACCTGCTGGTGAATGCGCTTAAAAACTCCGCAGAGTTTTTCAAGGTAGAATCTCGTGTTTCCACCGGTCTGTGACCGGTGGTAGGGCGCTCGCAGTGTTTGACATATTCTCGTTCTTACTGGCTACGCTTTAAAGAAAGCAGTACGCAAACCAAAATCACCAAAATACCATTTGGACACTATCTGTATAGCGTTAATGGTCTAAGATGGCCCGTCGAACCGATACGATTTGCGTACGCAACCGTTTCTTATTAGGCGTAGCTATATAAAATTTTACAAAAGTGATTTTTATGACAAGACAAAATGACACGAGAAATAATTGGGTAACAATGATGTTTGTGTGTAAATACCGATATAACTGCTTCTTGAAGCAGTCGATATCGACACGTGTACGAGTGCCTTTAAAGAACTCGAAACTTTTGGCTTCGAGTTCGGTGAGATCGGTTTTGGTGGGAATCATACTCACTTTGAATCCAACGTTCCTAAGAAATATTCAATTAATCTTTTGTTAAATTAATCACTCATTAGTTATCACTAAATAACAGAAAGATTTAAATATAAAAGCAATTTTAATATTAAAACATATTGTAAGTGATGAAAAATGGAAGTCTCAATAACCAAATTATCTGAAAATGGGCAAGTAGTTATTCCTGCTGAGATTAGAAAAGATGCAGGTATAAAACCATCAACAAAATTCCTTGTCTTTAATGAGGGGGGAAATATCTTATTAAAAATGATTAAAAAAGAAATTTTAGCAAGAGACATTCACTTAATAGAAGATATTGAAAGAAGCGAAGAACAAATAAGCAGTGGAAAAGCTGTCAAAGCTGATACTTCTATGAGTGACGAAGAAATTGATGATTTGTTGATGGCGTAAAATGGAAATCATATTCTCTGATGAGTTCAGGAGAGATTTTAAGAAAACTAAAGATAAAACCACACGACTAAAGATTATCAAACAATTAAGAAAACTTTCTGAAAGTCCAGAAACTGGGAAACCATTAAAATATAATTTAAAGAATCATCGTAGCGTAAGAATTGCCCCATTTAGGATAATTTACAGAATTGAGCAAGATAAAATAATCATCAACTGTTTTGACCATCGCAAAGATGTTTATGATTAATTCTTTTCTCCGCGCAGAGTACGGCAGGTCTGGCGGTCTGAGACAGCCCGTTGAGCCCGCAGGCGAAACTCGTGGTAGTTCACAAACGTGTTTAAGTCTGGAGATGAAGAGAGAAAGAACTAACCACCCCTGTAGCGAAATAATTAAAAAGACACCATATTATTGGCTTGCACATGGGATGGATGGGAAAGTTTTTTGAAAAGATGGGTGTGGTCACGACCGAACAGGTTTCTTCACCTTTAGAACTGGTGCATGTCTATGAACTTAATGACTGGCTGGAACAGATCGTGCAGGATAAAATCGAACAGCATAATTTACAGGAACACGCCACCAGTTATGTCCATGCCATTAAAGATAAACATTGGCTGTTAGATTCTAAATTAGAGAGTTTGCCCCGCAGCAATGAAGCCTACCTCTATTTTCGCGAAGTGAAGAAACTCCTGGAACCATGGAAAAAGATGGATTCACCTACTGCCAAACGGATTCTAGAACTTCACGCCGAAACCGAGCCACAGTTGGAACGGTATTACAGTAAACTTGACCAGCTGACGGCAGAAAATAAAGCGTTGAGCCCTTTTGTCTCCATCGTCCAGGATTTACGTGCCGTTAAAGACAGTTTTGAACAAAAAATCACTCAAAGCGGGATGCGCAGCCTGCATAATCTTATCCAGAAGGCCCAGCAGATAGAACAGCATACAGAAACGCTGGCCCAGCTGCAAGAAACGTTACAGAGGAAGAATGAGAAATTGAAATTAGTGGTGGAAAAGCGGGAAGAAAAAGAAGCAGAACTCCGCCAATTACAGGAAAATCCGTTATATGGCAACATCACTCACATCCGTGATCAACGAACGAAATTGATGCAGGATATTGATAAAGCAGACAATGCTTCCTGGCGCACAGATCTGCGGCAGCAGCTGGAAGCGTTGGAACGGTCTACCGGCAATCGCGGCTTTGTCTTGAAAATAGACGATGTGGAATATCGGTTAACCCATTTTCGGGAGCAGGAGCAGCGCCTGTTGGCGGAGCTCGCGTTCGTTCAGGAAGAAACAAATGATCATTTGGCTTTACGCAACCGGCAGATAGAATTATTTGCTAATTTAGTGAAGATTTCGCTGGGAAAAGAGATGAATGTGAAAGTGTAACGATAGATTTACTTAACGGTAAATTTTTCTAAACTTCTTATAACTCCTTTCCAACGCTGCTATCCCCGGCAAGGTTTTCCCCGCCAGAAATTCTAACGCCGCTCCTCCCCCGGTTGAAAGATGTGTGAACGTATGGTCTAAGTGAAACTTTCTCATTGCTTCCGCTGTTTCTCCGCCGCCGACAATGGACGTCGCTGTCAGTGAGCCAATGAACCGCCCAATCTCTTTTGTGGCCTGAGAAAATTTCACCCATTCAAAATATCCTAAAGGCCCATTCCAGACAATGGTCTGCCCTTTTCGCAGATACCGCTTAAACAATTTGATCGTTTCCGGGCCGAGATCCAACGCAATCTGTTGGTGCTGAATCCGATTATACGTCACAACCTGCGCCGAGGCACGGGATGAAAATGATTCTGCCACCACAAAATCAACAGGAAGGATAATTTTTTTAGGATGATGCTGCAACAATTTTTGAACGATCTCGACCGATTGCGAACTGCATTTGGAAAGGCCCACGGGAATTCCTTGTGCTTTCAGGAAAGGAAACGCTAACGCCCCGCCGATCAAAACATTATCTGCTTTCCGTAAAGCTTGCTGCAGTAAATCAACTTTATCTAATTTAGCTCCGCCCATCAGCCAGATACTGGGGCGTTCCGGATGCAGAGCTTTACTGAGATACGTGATTTCTTTTTCCATCAGCAACCCGGCAAAGGCAGGCAAAAACCTGGTAATGGTGTCAACGGAAGCATGCTGTCGATGACTGACGGCAAAGGCATCATTGACATACATTTCTGCCAGGCTGGCTAAAGCATGGGCAAAAATGGGATTGTTCTGCTCTTCCTGAGCGTAGAACCGCAGATTTTCCAGAAGAAAAATTTCAGGTGGTTTTTTCTTTTTGATGCGATCCTGGATATCTTTCCCGATGCAATCATTTAATTTAATAATTTGAGAGTCGGGAAGAAGCTGCTGCAATTCTGTGGCTACTGGGTCCAGGCGCAGCGAGGAAACAACTTTCCCCCCTGGTTTTCCCAGATGAGTCAGCAGGATTACCGTACATCCTTGTTCCACCAGATGATGGATGGTGGGCAAGGTGGCTTTGATACGATTATTGTCAGCAACATTCCCGTTCTCCAGCGGAACATTAAAATCGACCCGTAACAGGACGATTTTACCAGCAAGAGGATACTCTCGTAAGGAAAATAAAGCCATAGCTGAAGAAACATAATCAAAAAGTATTTAAAGATTGTTCCCTTCTCCTTATTATGAGCCCACTCCTGCAATGTAGTTACGACCTGCGCAACCAGCACAGCATGGAGCAAGTCTTTCGTGAATATTATCCAAAAATCAGGGGCCGGATGCAACGAGTGGTGAACGATGCCGATCTGGCTGAAGATTTAGCCGCACAGACTTTCATGCAGATGCTGGAATACCGTGACCGCTTTATTCCTCAATCGCCGGTTTCTTCCTGGATTTATACCATCGCCACCAATGTGCTGAGAGATAATCTTCGCCAACAGAGCCGGCATCAGAAGAGAGAACAGCAATGGTGGTATGAAGTGCAGCCGGCAATTCCCAATCCGGAAAAACTGTATATCGGTGAAGAGCTGCGGCAGAAAATGCGTTCTTATTTGGCAGAACATGCTTTTGAATCTATACATAAAACGATGGAACTCCGCTTCCTTGAAGAGCAGACATATGCGGAAATTGCTCAACGTCAGCAAATTCCCAGGGGCACGGTGATGTCCCGGATTCATCGGGGAAGGAAAAAACTACAGCAGCACCGCGCTGCACTGGAAGAATTACGATGATTACTGCGGTAGAGTTTAAGAATGGACGGGGATTGACGTTACGCGGCGTGGTGCACGTCCCTCAGAGATATGATACGGCGATTATTTTTTTGCATGGTTTTCCCGGCAATGCTCGTGGCTCTACTTCTTCCCGCCTGATGGAAACCATTTCCTGCACGAACTATCTGCTGTTGATATTCAATTTCAGCCACACGCCGCCTTCCGATGGTAAATTTGAAGATAAGCTGATGAGCCGGGAAGCGGAGGATATCAAGTACGCCATCGATTTTCTGCAGAAGAATTATCCCTGGAAGCAACTGATTCTGGCCGGCATTTCCACTGGCGCCATTGATGCTTCTTTGTATGCCCATCGGGATAAACGTATCAGTAAGCTGATCCTGCTGGGAGCGGAAAGCGATACCAAACATGCTGTCCACTACGATTTTACCGACCAGCAAGTGCAGGAGTTCTGGACGAAAGGATATATCACTTATAATGCACCAAGAAAATGGTATCACCGAAAGAAATTAAAGAAAGCGTTTTATGACGAATTTTTTACCTTGGACATTCCTCACGCTATCAAGAAGTATAAGAAGCCACTCTTAATTATCCACGGCGAGAGAGATGAAGCCGTTCCGCTGAAAGAAGCAGTAGAATTGTTTACATTAGCGAATAAGCCCAAGCAATTAGCCATTATTCGGGAGGCTGATCATCGCTTCTCGAACCCC
>JAHFRS010000166.1 GCA_023266155.1 archaeon | reverse complement strand
GAATTCCCTTTAACCAAAGCCCGAATGCTGTTGATATCACTTTCAATGTGTTCTAATTTCTTGTTAATCAACATACTTTCCATATTAATCAAAAATGGAATCTAATTTATAAATCTGTCGCTGACAATGACGAAAAGGACATTTTAAAAATACTCGCACAAGGTTTTTAAAAACACTGTGGTTTGAACGATGTATGAAACACCATTTGGTTGTGTACTCTTCCGATCTGCATGGGAATGAAACCCAATACCAAAAATTGGTAGAATATGCGCTGCAGATTTCTGCCCAGAGTATTATTATTGGTGGGGATATTGCACCTAAGCATTTCAGCACGGCTAAATTTATTGATGGCCAGAGAAAGTTTCTAAAAGAACACCTGCCGGAACTCCTTGCTCCACTCCACAAAAAATCTTCTTCCATTAAAGTTTTCCTGATGCTGGGGAACGATGACGCTGCTGCCAATCAAGACGTTCTCGAAGAACAACACCACAACAGGTATATCCCTATTCATGGGAAAAGAATTCCCCTGACGAAAGAGTATGACTTGGTAGGCTATTCCTATGTCCCCATTACGCCTTTTGGTATCAAAGACTGGGAGAAATTCGATTTGAGCACTATTCCCGCCCATCTTCACGAACAATATGATGAGAGGAAAAGAACGAATTACCGCTGGAATGGATTTAAGACTTCAGCTGCAGGCTGGCACGATTTTATGTTCACACCTGAAATGGAAAAAACTGACTCAATCCAGCGTGATCTGGCTACGCCATTATTTACACAGAAAGCCCAGAGAACTCTATATATCATCCACACTCCGCCTGATCAAACTCATCTCGATCAAATCATAAACGGAAGCCATGTTGGTAGTTTAGCAGTAAGGGATTTTATTGAAAAGTGGCAGCCCTACCTTACTCTCCATGGCCACATCCATGAAACCGTTGACGTTTCCGGCTATTTCCGTGAAGACATCGGCAGAACCATCTGTCTTTCATCCGGGAATCATAATGTTGGGGAAACTGTTGCGATCATAAAATTCGATCTGTCTGCTCCGGAAAAAGCTGAGAGGATATTACTCTAATCCCACTCAAACATGAGACCTATCCAGAAAATCTTGATTGAACTAAGCACAGGAAAGAAATACCCCATCAAAGAGGTGGATGACGATTTTCATACGTCTTTGGGCATTATCAGCAAGAAAGAAGTAGCATCTGGGAAAAGTCTGGTCACCAGCAGCAAAGGGCAATCATTCATTCTTCTTGATCCTGCTTTTCCAGACGTTGCTGAGCTTATCGAACGTGGGCCGCAAGTGATGATTCACAAGGATATTGGGTTGATTATCGCAAAAACCGGGATAAATAAAGATTCGGTCATTGTTGATGCTGGCGGAGGCTCTGGCATGCTGAGCTTATCGCTGGCAAACATCTGTAAAGAAATAACGGTATACGAAAACAACGCTGAACATTCTCGAATCTTATCAAAGAATATTGCGATGGTTGGTTTAAAGAACATTAAACTCAAACAACAAGACATTACCAAAGGAATTGGAGAGAAAGAAGTTAATCTTATCACTTTAGATCTGCCAGAACCATGGAAAGTAACTGCCTTGGCAGAAAAAGTATTGAAAGTAGGGGGATTTCTCGTCGTCTATCTTCCTAACCTGCTGCAAGTAAAAGAATTTATAGCCTCAACCAAGAATACCGCTATTAAAGTTCTGGAAACGATAGAACTACTCGAGCGCAAATGGAAAATTGATGAAAAGATCATGCGTCCGGAGTTTGAGATGTTGGGGCATACGGGATTTTTGACCTTTACAAGGAAGTTAGGGTAAGAAATTTGCTCCATAATCTTTTGATGGTTGAACCTGTACTTCACTGGCAAGAGCCTGATAAGATGTGGGACTGCACGGATATGCTTTCACCTTCAGATGATCCCCTTGTGTCACTAACATTTCAAGATTCACAAGATCTTGTCCTCTCCCATATCCAAAAGGATTAGATACAGAATTTACATTAATAATAACTGCTTCTTTTGTCACAGTCTTTAATCTGAGAGTATAGAAGTTAGTCAAATAATCAGACGAAAAGAGCCCTCCAGAATGCGTTATATCAGAATACCGTTCTTCCAATACTTCTCCTTCAAGCATTTGTTCAGGGTGATCCATACAAAGATCATGAACTCTGGCTCGAGGTAGATAACTAAATATTATCCAAGCAGTAGCAATTGTCGGTACTAATCCTGTTCCTATTCCCAGCAACACTATATTTTTGCTTCTCATTTTTTGCTCACAATTTGTTCTATACACTTTTTGTCACTGTAATTTTACATCTCTATCATAAGCAACATAATCCCCAAAGCTGCACTCGTACGTATTTGGAGTGAACCCCTGTTCTTAAACAGGAAGTTAACGACTATTTAATACTTCCGCTTCCATGATTAAGTATACATGATGATGGATTTAAACGGATGAGGACAAAACCAGAATATATTGCTCGTACTTTACACGAATATGGAGATGGGGCATCATTAAAAAAAGTCAGAGAACATCTTAAACAACATGATAATATTAAAATTACTCGCTGGGCAATACGAAAAGGGGTGGTTAAATATTCGTATCCGATAAATTTTGTAACTATAAAACAGCATGGAAAAAATTGTTTTAGAGAATTACCAAACTAAAGTTTGGAGTGCCTATCGCGTGTAAAAAATTTAAGTTGAAACATAATAACAACAGTGTTGAACGGCATAATCGTGAGCTGAGTAGAAGATTTGATGCCCTTAACGTATTTCAAACGCACAAAGATGCCGAAGCAATATCAGCACTATGCGAGTTGACTTAATCAGGTCGCCGAAAGTTTTATAATTAGAGGATATATATTAAAAGTAATGAGCATTAAAAGAAAAGGTTATTTGAGTATTGGATTTTTTATATTTGCGCTCATTCTTATTAGCGGGTGTGTA
>JAHFRS010000165.1 GCA_023266155.1 archaeon | reverse complement strand
AGAACTTCCTAAATTGTATAGCGAAGCTCAGGAAGCTGATTATGGACCAGATGGAATTATGGAACCTGATCCAAGAGCACCTGCTGGAGTATATAGGAAAAAAGTAAGTGCTAAACAAGATCATTCAAAATGGGATAAATTAAAAAAATCTGAAGAAAGTTTTGTTGGTGAAGCAAGAAAAATTCTTAGACAAATTCTACCTGATTTTGAAAGAACTGCTGCAAGTGATGGTTCTTGGGATGATGCACCTTATTGTAGATTTATGGAATATAATCCAAGAAGGCTTGTAGAAACTTATTGTAGTGATAAAGAAGGATTAAGTATAGATATGGATTATTCTTTACCTAAATTAGAACTTGAAGCCGAACGATTTGCGCAAAGAATTAATGTTCCACGTCCAAGTTGGAATAGGATGTTAAGCGAGGAAGAAAGGAAGAACAGACCAACCGGGACAAAAGTTGATGTTTGGGAAACATTGGAGCAATTAGTTAAATAGATGCCTGCCTATTGAATTCCTCAATTTTCGTAGAAAATTGACTATATTTGGCGAGTCCACTTATTTCTACTAACAAGGCAGTGGAGTGCGACCACACCTAAGCAGCGATATAAAGCTGAAGTGAACTTTGCCGGCTTGTAGATCGCATAAGTGGCGGATCTGCTGTTGTCCAGGGTATCCAGAATGGAGATAAGCGATATATCGCACATGTTAGACCTGATGGTGAGTACAGAATTCCTGAATTACATGTTGTAGAAGGAATTGCTCCAACACGGCTGTCAAGTATAGAATTTGATTTTATGTTTCCTGATAAATCTGGCTCTATGCCTACTCCAAGAACACCTGAGCAAGTGTTGAGAGAATCTTTCGGTGAATTCTATAAAAGATTATTTGGTGTAGACAAGGAATTATTCCGTGAATATGTTGATATGGTAAGTCAGTTTGGAGACGGACGTAGTAGAGGAGTTAAGAAAGAGTAAATTTTCTTATTTTTTCTCTTAGTTTTTTAATTCTCGTTACGCCCGCCCCCCCTTAAATCTCTGGAAAATTTTGTGTAGTCAACGTGAGGCGAAGTTATCATTTCATTCTCGTTTTTCCACCATCGTCAAAACAACAACGTCGCTAAATTTGCCACCGACTGAAATAATATTCCCCCCGACAGGCTGTTAGTCAGTAAAACAATCACCAACAGCACAATTCGCCCAATACAGATCAACATTTCCCGGCTCACAAAATACGCTGCGGCTTGCCCGCGG
This sequence comes from archaeon, assembly GCA_023266155.1. GTDB lineage: Archaea > Nanobdellota > Nanobdellia > Woesearchaeales > GW2011-AR9 > JAHFRS01. The sequence continues at coordinate 1,739 of JAHFRS010000165.1, read as the reverse complement.
GCTTTATCATATTCCAAAGCTCCTAAAGGAGATTCCCTCACCCCTTGGGTAACTGCCGCCAGAGCCGTAACGGCAAACACCTGTCCTGCTGTCGTCACGAAGGCTCGAAGTAACCACGCGCCGGACTTGGCGAGTGTTCCCCAACGGACAATGATGCGCTTGTTGATACGATCACTATATTTTCCCACGACCCATAACAAAATTCCCGTAAGGCCGGAAAGAATGCTGCCAATAATACCAAGAGAAAAATAACTTCCGACGATGACAAAGATAAATAACGGCCAGATGACGCCTTCAGCAATGATGCCCGTTCCCCGGGATATGAAGAATAAAGAATCCTTCCAGCCACTTTCCCGGAACAAAGAATGAATGGAAACGGGAGCAGTGATTCGATATTCCTTACTCGCCAGAAGAACAGCGGCAGAGAGAAGAAGAATGACAGAAACGAGCACAAAGACCAGAGAAAACCCAACGATGGTAATCAATAACCCTCCCAACAAGGGGCTGACAAGTGAAGCCAAAATATCAAGGCCATCACGTAATCCTACTTCTTCCCCCCGATGTTTTCGGTCAGAGACCTGATAAAAGACTAAATGCAGCCCAATCCAGTAAAAGGCCTGTGAAAGGCCAAAGATGCCGCTGAGGATTGGCCAGGGCAGGGGAAATAGGGGCAAAAAGTAAAGTGAACCGATAAAAATGATATACATGATAATACCTGCAAAGATACTTCGTACGCATCCCCATTTGAAACAAACCCACCCAGCGAAAGGCGTCGTGACGGCGAGAATGAAAGAATAAAAGATGAAAAACCACAGCGTCTGATTCAATGAGAAGCCTTGTACCCGCATCAAGTAGATGGGAATGAAAATTCCGATGAGTGAGAGTGCAAAAGAGCGTAGGGCAGTAGAAAGGTAAATCTGTGTCAATTTCCTGCGAGGGAAGAACCGCCACCAGAAGATATGGGGATGGATCATGGGAAAGAAAGACAGTGCCGGAAAGAAGGAAAATTTATAAAAGAATATAAGCTTTTCGTCCCGGAATGGGCTTGTGGTCTAGTGGCTATCTCTATGAAAGAGACCATGGATGACGTCTCGTTGACGAAAACGCGTTAAATTCGTTGTTTTCAGAGTCGAGAAGAACCCCGGTTCGAATGGCCAGTAAATCTACTGGTACGAAAGTCCGGGCAGGCCCATTTTTTATTCGTCGTGGGGTCGAGCGAAGTGCGCCATCAGGCGCGACCAAAGGGCAACGTCCCTTTGTGTACGAGTGCCCCACTTGAGAACGACTCTTTGCGTCAGCAAAGTCACGAACGAAGTGACTTGATGCATAGTGTAACTTGCGGGCTAGCCCATTTTTTATTCTGATTTTATTCTTTACCTTCCCTACCTTCCCGATTTTGCCCCATAAAACATATAAATCACCCTACCTCTTTGTTACCAGTATGGCATTGAACACCGCTTTTGAACAGCCCATTTATATCCTTCACCAAAATAGAGCCAGAGCTTTGATGCCAAAAGGTGTCGTCCTTGTAATTCTCGGCACCATTTTCTACCTTGGCATCCTGCTGAACATCTCGCTGCTGAATATGGATGCAGCACAAGAAACGACCATTAAAACTGGTTCATTGATTTTCCTGTTAGCTATCATCATCTTCAGTATGATTATCGCTTTTTATCGTTCCAAAATTCCTGTTTTTTTCTACCAAAACCGTTTGATGTATAAGAATAACATCATCCTGC
>JAHFRS010000164.1 GCA_023266155.1 archaeon | reverse complement strand
GCGAGCATCACAGAGAAAGCGATCTTCTTCTTTATTAAATGTACCGCCAGACACTTACTTCTTGTGAGTAGTATTCTAAGAAAAGTTTATAAAGACCAGCCACCCGCAAAGAAACATGAGCACTCCAAGTTTAGATACTTTGGTTGAACAAATTGATACTGTGGTTAATCTTATCCCCCGTGAATGTGCTCGTTATGGGGGAGAAAAGATTGGCTTGAGGGGTAAAGTAGCTGGAGCCGTTCTGGGATATGCGTTGGAAGTAGCGGTATTATCATATGTCCCGTTGGTGGGAGGATTAGTGTCCGCAGCCGTAGCCTTTGCTTCTCCTCTGAGTGCGGGATATCGCTATGCCCGCCGATAAGTGCTGAGGCTGATTACACTTTAAATTGCCCGTACTTCACTGATGATGATATCATTCCGGTCGCACTCATTCTGATAGGATTGCCAGGGATGTAGTACAATATAAACAGCATAGCCAGTTTTAATTCCTGGACGAGAAGGTTTACTTATTCCTGTTCTCATCTGCCAATCCACATCCCACCCCGCCTCTACTTTGAGTGAATAGATTTTTTTCAGAACTGCATAGACATCTTCACCTTTACTATTCCGGCCACGACCACGAAGAAACTCTTCTCCTTGTTGTCGGCATTGCCCCATCAATTCTGCTTGTGTCCGTGCCACACTATATCCCGCCACCAGGTCGTCAATGAAAACCATTTTCCTTCAGAGAAAGGAAACACTTTTAAATATTTCCCGTGTAGAGGATATAAATCATTTCTTCAAATACGCTTCAAATGCCACCGAAAGGTTCAAATAAAACAAGTATTCCCCAGGGATGGCAAGGAAAATGAGATGCACTAACTGTAACCTGGGAAATTATAGACCGAAAAAAGTCCCCTATGTCTTTCTCGGAGAAAAAATGGGGATCTTCGCTGCCTTGGTTTGCCATCATTGCGGAGAAACGTTATTTGAGTCCAGCGCTTCGGATAAAATTGAAGCTGAAGTGAAACGTCGAGGGTTGTGGGGTTTGCGAGCTCGGACAAAAGTATCGGAAGTGGGCAACGCCCTGGATGTGCGCATTCCTAAAGCACTGGCACAATTTTTATCTCTGAAAAAAGGACAGGAAGTCATTTTGGAGCCAGTTGATAAGAACAAGTTACAAATTCTCGTGGAATGAGTTATTTCTGAGCCAAATACGCTTCAAACGCCGGCACTAAATTGGGAATGAGATTATAATTCTTAAATTCTGATGGCTCAACCCAGACAAAATGATCATGGTCTTCACTCAATCTAACGATATCCGCTGCAGCTTGAACTTCAAAAAAAGTTCCGACGATCTGCCACTGCTCACCTTTCACCACCGGCCGCCATTCATTGACAAAAAATGGCTTTCCCATCGATACATTCAATCCGGTTTCTTCTTTAATTTCCCGCAATAAGCTTTCCTGAAAATGCTGTCCTGGCTTGATTCTGCCGCCGGGAACATCATATCTTCCCGCGTTGGCACCATCTGCGTATTGAGATGATTCCCGTAATAGCAATACTTTCCCCTGATGAACAATAAACGCTTTGGTGGCAACGAAGAGTTTAGGTTCCATGACTAGACCTCCAATTTTCCATATGCTGATTCTGGGGATTGATAGTTCCTGAAAATTAATCTTTCAGTATCATCGATTTCAAATTCATAATAACCAGGAAAGGGGTGCCGAGGACCACCAACTAATTTTAATGCCCGAAACATCATCTTCCGTTCTGAAAGAGCTGGTTCACGAACTGAAGAATAGCACATCACACCACTCGATCCCATCTGCGCATGGACGGGAATTGCTTCACCATGAAATAATCGCGGGCCATCCCCCTCAACTAACTCCATAACATACTGCTCGTTGCTGGCAACGATCGCACCAGTGTAGATAATATGGCCCTTCTCTATCAATTGCACTTCGCGAAAGGTGTCAAGATTATATGGACGAACAAATTCCTGAAATTCTTCTGGAGAGGTTAGGCCAAGATGATAGGGACGTTCATCCAGCGGATTATAAGGCACGAGCCGGCAGAAATAGCGTTTTCCATCGAAAATAGTGGGATTGATGCGTATTAAATTTGGAAAAGAATATCGCAAAGGCGTCGGCAAGCCTAGTTGTTCCAGGATTTCAAATGTTTTGGTTTTGTCCTGATACAAAAATTGCAGATCAATTCCTGTTCGCTTACCTTGGGAAATCCAGTGAGCACTATTGCCGTTCATGGTACAAAAATCCCCCTAAGCTTTTCTGATTCAACTGCCGTTGTACTTGCCTCAACTTTTCTAATTTACTCTTCACCCGTTCCTCACTGAAATCATACCCCCCAACTAATAATTTCAGCACGTTCTGTTCTTCTAACGGCTTCCATTCCAATGTGTATTCGTTTGTCACCGGCATTTCTTTGATCGTTCGAAAGATTTCCTCCCAGGCTAAATCAGGAAAATAGTGAGCCCATTCCGCCTGTTGAAACAAAGCAGAAAAATTCTGGCCGTACTCTTTCACTAATTTCAATGCTGTTTTTGGCCCGATACCTTTGATTCCGCCGGGATTGTAATCTGTGCCAATAAGGATGGCCAGAATGATCAGCTGATCCTGACTTACATTTAAATGATCCAGAACATCTTTTAAAACAATCATCTCTGGTTTTACGATTTCATACCCTAGCGTTCCTGTCTTTTTCTTTTTTCCTTCAATCGATAAGTTCCTGATCAATCGCGGACAGCCAAAAATAAGGTTGTCATAATCCTGTGAAACGGAGGCATAGGCTTTCCCCTGCTGGGCCATGGAGGCGGTCTGCGCTTCGCCTTCAGAAGGTGCCTGTACAATCGGCAGCCCTAACGCCCGAATGACGTGCTGGGCATCTTCAATCATCTCACGGTTTAATGAGACAGCACGAGAAGAAAATTTTCGCATTTCCATCGTATCACCTGCTTCTTCTGCCTCTTTGAGCCGCAAAGATGCTTCTTTCTTGATT
>JAHFRS010000163.1 GCA_023266155.1 archaeon | reverse complement strand
TCCGGCTTTACGATAGGCAGGATGTTCAAATTCAATACCGTGATAGGGAACGACTAAAGAACCGGCAGGGATAATGAAGGGAGGAGTTGTAGGAGGAGTTGTCGTTGCCGGCCGTGGTTTTCTTCCGGCACGTTTCTGTTCAAGTTCCTGTCGTCTTCGTTTGACTTCCGCCGCTTCCCGTTCAGCCTTCAGTCTGGCTTCTTCTTTCTCAAAGACTTCGTCCAAGTTATAGCCGGCAATGGTTTTGTGGGGGGTCATGGTTATTTATTCTTGTCATTCAATTGTGCCAAAAGGGACTCTACGAATCTCCATTCGGGCTTCAGGAGTTGGTAAGGATGTTCACTGAGTTTTCCACGTCCCGCATATGCCAAGGCTACGGTCAATGGTCCGGCTGAACCAGTGCCATAAAATTGTGCCTTGACTTCATTCTCTAACGCCTGAACAAGATGCTGCGCCGCAATATTGGCATTATTAAAATTGCCTTCTTCACGTAAATAAGCCGGACTGATGACACCGCTTGCCGGCAGCATCAGGCGAACAGCAGTCATCATGGCACCGATGGGATCAGCAGCAGCATCTGAATTCTTCAACTCGGCCACGTACTGCAACCCTTTCGCCAGCCTTTTCGCGGCTTTGACCGTTCGCTCTCCGACCGCTTTTACCCGGCCACAGACAGTATTACGCAAATCACAGCTTTTTTGTGTGCAGATAACTGGCCAGGCTTCTTTTAAGTTATCCTTGCTGTTTTCAGCGGAAGGATATTTTACACAATAATCCAGCCCCCGTTCCAGGTATCGTCCGATAATAGTTATTTCCAGCGGTGTTTCCTGTCTGTTAATTTCCTGATGTGCCGCTTTAATTTTATCGGTAATATCCCGTACGGAAGAATCGACCACCCGGGGATCAATCTCCATCCGCATATCAATACGAGCCATATCTTCATCTGTTGGCTTCCAGTAATCCAAATCAAGAAATAAGTGCAGCCGATCAGCCAGAGCATCATCAATTTTGAACGTTCCCACATAGCCGCCATTTCCTAAGTTTCCCGTCGAGACACCCACAGAAAAGCCATCACCCAGAACTTTTTTTTCACCTTTATGAAGAATGTAGCCGTTCATGATACTCAGAAGTTCGTTCTGTGAGACTTCCGGCGCACGGTTAATTTCATCGACCCCAATATAGGGGAGATGTATCGACTGCGTGAGTTCAATTAATTCATCGCTCGTCAAAGCTCCTTCCCGCAGCTTCTGCAGGTTAAAAGTCTTATATATTTCATCGGCTTTCAGATCCGGGCGGCCTTCCAATAACTTTCCTTTTTGACCATAGCGATGGCAGTACATATCAGTCAACAACTGCGTCTTACCCGTCCCTTTCTTGCCACCTAAGAATACGTTATTCCTCACCAGTTGGGCGGCATTAATGGCATCGCTGACCGTCAGGTTTACTCCGCCAACAGCACCGACACTATGGCTATTTACATAGACGGGAAAAGCGAGTTCATCATACGTGAGAGCTGGAGTCATGGTTTATCCGCTTGGTGATAGTAGAAGCTAAAAAGAGTAGTGGTATATAAACGTTTCTACTTATAAGTAGTTTCCAATGTGATGAATAATTTTCGGCTGCTGTGTTGCATAATTCTTTGCCCATTCTCTGTAGCCCCTAACAGAAACCTTTAAATAATTGTAGCCCTTAAACCAAGCTTGATGGTCTATGTAGAACGAATCAAAGCCCGGGGAAGGACTTATTACCGGCTCGCCCACAGTATCAGAAAGGGTCAAAAGCTTACCCATAAAGTCAAACACTTGGGCAAAACTCTTCCCTCACCCGCCCGGCTGGAGCAGCTGAAACAAGAATTTCTGCAGGGGCTCACCCAGCCAAAATACCGTTATCTCTCCGACCACGACGTTCGTGCCATCGAACAAAAAAAAGCAGAATATCAGCAGGAATTGAGCAGCTTAAGCTCCCGGCAGCAAGAAAACAAGCTGCGGGAATTCATCGTCCGTTTTACGTATGACAGCAGCAAATTGTCCGGCGTGGCCGTAACCCTTCGTCAGACTTTTCTGATTTTGCAGGAAGGCATCATGCCGAAAGACCTGAAGAATCTAAGGACCGCCAGAGAATTGGAAAATCATCAACGGGGCGTCCTGGCCATTACCAAATATCAAAGACGATTAACGGTGAAATTTATGAAAAAACTTCATACCATTCTCTTTGCCGGCGTTGACGATTCTGTTGCCGGAAAATTACGGGATGAATTGGAAAAAAACGTCAAAATCGCCGGGACGTCCTATGTCCCGCCACCCTGGCCGCGGCTGAAGAAAGAATTAGAACAGTTCTTGGCTTGGTATAAAGTAGAAAGTAGAACTTTACACCCTTTGGAATTAGCAGCTTTGATTCATGCCCGGATCATCACTCTCCAGCCCTTTGCTGACGGCAATAGCCGCTTGTCTCGGCTCCTGATGAACTGGATTCTTTGGAAGAAGCATTATCCACCGATAGATATTCCCATTGAAGATTTGGAAAATTACTATCAGGCCTTGGATCAATATCAAATCGAAAAAAAAGAGCAGCCGTTTGTGAATTATATCAAGAAACGATATTTGGTTGATGGGAAACACTCTTTCCCAACTTTTAAATAACCTGTTTGTTCTCCTACTGGTATCAGCCTGGATAAATTAGGTCGGAACACCAGATTCTTTTCTTCTGAAAAAACGAGCGTTGACCAGCTTAACGCCAGATGCTCACCCCTTCAGCGACGGAAGGTGGAGGAACGGTTGCTGGTTGGGAGATCTCTACCTGCACACCATTAGGCTGTGCTAACAGTCCTGCTTCTTGCCGTAACAGTTCTTTCTTATCTGTCCTCTCCCAGGTGAAATCGGGATCGTTTCTGCCAAAATGCCCATATGCCGCAGTTTTTTTGTAAATCGGCCGGCGCAAATTTAGCTGTTCGATAATATTCTTTGGTCTGAAATCAAAATTCTTTCTGACTAACTCCACA
>JAHFRS010000162.1 GCA_023266155.1 archaeon | reverse complement strand
CTCACTTTTTGAAGAGTATTTGTAACCCCTTCTTTTCATCATAACGTATGGACTTCCATAAAACTTAAAAACCAACTCCGGCTGAAGTGGTTTATGAGATTGATTCCTGGCCTGATATTCGTCGTCATTTTGGCAGCACTATTGTTCTTAACTTCCTGCATGATTACGAGAGGGGCAGTAGCGTTTGACAAGTGCTTCCTGCAGAAAGATTCAGCCAAGGAAAACTGTTACTTTGAAGCTGGGAAATGCAGCAAGATGAAAGCCGGACAATTTCGTGATTCCTGTGTGGCGGAACTGGCCAAAGTTGCCAAAGATGTTCATGTCTGTAACTTGATTCAAACAGAAAAAACGAAAAGTTACTGCCTGCAACAAGTCGCGGAAATTACCGATGATCATACCATCTGCACTTCTATTTCCGACCACTACTGGCAAGATAACTGTCATTTTCATCTCGCCGTCAAGAATAACAAAGAGGTCTATTGCTCTTTGATTGACAATGCTCCGCAGCAGGAAGATTGCTTTCAAGAGATTGCTCTGGCAACCAATAATCAAATCCTGTGTGAATTTTTAGGGCCGGAAGCACAAGAAGCCTGTAATTTTAAAATTGCCACGACGTTACAGAACACGACGCTGTGCCAGGTGTTGGGCCAACCCCTTAATCAAGATGCCTGTCGTCTGAAAATCGCCAAATTAAGCAAAAATAGTGAGATCTGTCATGAGATTAAATTTTCTGATGTGAGAGGGGTTTGTGAAGAATATTTTTCGGAAGGGAAGAACTAAATAAGAAATAAATTTTTAAGATTTTAAATCTTCCTCACAACATCTTCATCAATCTCTCTACTCATTTTTTTTGTGAAAACTTCTTACGCTGTTTTATTCCAATGCGGTTTTCGGACCGTCGTCGTCGCGCCAAAGCCACAGGAAGCACAACGTTTCTTCTGCTTATGATATGCAGGCTGGCCGCAGCGGCGGCAGCGCATATGAGTTTTCTTTCCGCTTTTTCGTCCGTGGCTGGCTGTTCCGGTCATTGTTTAAGAATCTTCGTTGGATTAAGCTGGGGTAATAATCGTAATCGTATCACCGCGGATGAAGACAGTTCCTAGTTTCCGTTTGACTTCTCCGTTATAATGCTCGTCGGCATTTTCTAAGACAATATTAATATGAATATCAAAAGCCCGTAATTTTCCGACGTACCGATAGCCGTTCTTCAGGTCGACCATCACATTCTTATTGCGTGATGCATTTAACGTATCCAACGGTCTTGCTCCTTCGTCCATAGTAATCAGCACCCCTCATTATATTATACTATTTGTTCTGCGAGTGTTATATAAATGTTTTGTTTGAGTTTGTGGATTTTAGGATTGTGTACCTGGCAGAGAAAAGATTATAAAGTAACCTCTCGTTTCTGTTCTCATGGTTAACTTTGCCAAATTACAACAAGAATTTCAAGACTATGACACGGAGCGGGAGAATTTAGTTAAAAAGAGCCGTGACGTCCTGAAGTTGAGCAAGCAAGTCATTTATGCTGTTCATCGTGATGAACTTGAGAATGCCGCCACTTTAGTCAAGCAGATGGAGCAGGAACGCAAAGAATTAGATAAAATTGCGACTCATGACGCCAAGATGGCCTATGAAGGCAGCTATAAAATTGCCATTCAGGAATACGTTGAAGCGATATTATATTATGGCTTTGTACGCACGGGAACATTGCCAGACCTTAAAGTGCTGGCAGAACATTATATCTTAGGGTTAGCTGATTTACCGGGTGAATTGGTGCGCCGGGCCGTCTTTCTGGCAGGGAAAGGAAAAGTGGAGGAGGTTGTTAAGATTCGGGATGAAATTGATGCCATCTATGGCCAGTTATTGAAATTTGATTTTCGGGATAATGAAATCCGCCGCAAAGTGGATGGGATTAAGTATGATTTGAGAAAAATGGAAGATTTGGTGCTGGATTTGAAGCTGAAGGGACGATAAAAATGAGTTTAGAGATTATCGGTATGTTCCGCCATATTGTTGGGAATAATGTTGCACACGCCGCTCTTTATCATCATGGACGTTCAGATAGAACTCCTCAGGATATTCAAGAAATTCAAAGAAGTGTTGTAGAAGATTTAGAAACGCAGATTAAAGCCAGAAGTATTAATGATCCAAAAGCTTTAGAAATTCTTCAAGCCCTTAAAGAATCAGATTGGAGCGATGACACATCGTACCTGCGTTTTAGATCATGCTATGATGCCTTTGTAAAACCAGTTGAAGAGGAAGCAATCAGAGAAAGAAACAACATTTTTATGAAAGGATAATCCCTTGTTATTCAAAAATAAAGTCTTCATCAGTATACGCAGGAGATGTTACAGCAAAAACATTCAATTCTTCAGCATCGCTTTTATTCTCCAAGGCATGAACCTGATGGTGTGGAACATGGATGACTGAGCCTTTGCGGACATCAACATAATCTTTACCGACCCGTACCCGGCCAATCCCAGAAGAGATATAATATATTTCTTCGCTTTTCTGATGATAATGAGGTATTGCTTTTCTTTCTTTGGGCAAAAAACCGACGGCTAAAGCCACGTCTAATCTTTTTCTTTCGCTTGCTGGAATCAATTCATAAATCAATGCTCCATCTGATGCCGTGGTAGGTGATTGGTCGTATGAAAAGGTTTTAGGGATAGCAGTTTCATCGGCAGAATCGCTCAGAAGTTCAACATCGCTTGGATCAAAATGGGGCATTGCTAAGACCAGGTGCTCTAAATGAGCAGTTCCCATATTTCTCAACTTATGTGGCGTTCCTGGGGGAAGCAGCAAAGATGTTCCCGCCTGTGCAAGAATGGATTCTTCACCATAATATAAAATGCCTTGCCCCTCAAGAACAACATAAATTTCACTCATCTTTGAATGCCGGTGCCAAAGGGATACATTGCCAGGGCCCATGGTGACATGAGCGATGCTCACATGAGGTAATGAAATGACTTCTCTTAACATTTGATTGCAGACGTTAT
>JAHFRS010000062.1 GCA_023266155.1 archaeon | reverse complement strand
AGCTACGGGACCGGAACATATCGTCTGCACCTCGCAGAACAATATACAACGAGTCGAAATGGTCGAGGGGTTAGATTTCTTCTGGCCGCAGTTGACGGGAAAGCTGAGGGTAAGTTAAAATTACGGCCACTTTCCGAAAGTATTCTCCCGCACGGCGTTACGACAGAAAACTAAAACATAATCCCTGATGGTTCGATAGGTTCCCTGCTGTAAACTGAATTTTCCTGCATACTGAACAATCGCTCGTATCGGATGTTCCTTGACCCAGTCAGCGTGATGAAGAATTTCCAGCAAATCTTTTTCCCTGGCCTGCACCGAAATTGAGGGAGCAGTAAAATAAGGCCTAATCTCGATGATTTCGCCCAATTCATTGTTGCGGGAAGCATATTCTGCTATTTTATTTCCTATTTCATCCAATGCTACTATCCCAATTTCGCGAAAGCCAAATAACTGCACCATCCAAGTATAAAGTGGATACGCATTAAGTTCCTGCTTGATCTGGTCGGTGTGGCCGTCGGCAACGATTTTTTCCAGCGAATGGTACGTTTCTAACATGGGAAAAGCCTTTTTTCAGCGTTTCTTTAAATAGGTAATGGAAAATAAGGTAGAACTCTTCATTACATCTTTAACTTGAAACATCTTACTTTTACTAAAATAATTTCTTCTCAATTATTCCCTTTAGCCGCAGTAAAACATTGGTTAAATTGATCACAATTGGTGCTGTCAGCACACTGCAGCCGCTCACAATACATCGTCAGAAAATCAGCACGCTCTTGAATACATACTTCCATCAACGCATTATTATAAAATTCTTCTCGAATATCATTATGCCAACACTCTGCTGCCCATCGATAATAATCCCGGCAGAGAGCCAGGAGGCTTTCTATTCCGTTGGTGCACTCCTTTTGCGGCAGGGGCCTTTCCCCTCCTCCATCTGCTGCTCTGGTCTCTTGATTTCCACCACACGCTTGATTCAACTGGGTATACCTTTGAGAACCATAAACGTCCTGAGCCAGGCTGCGCTGAATCGTTAATGGCGATCCTGTGGGATTTTCTGGCTCGATGACAAACCATTCTTGTTCCGCCGGCAGATCATCAACAAAACCATGATCAATCAGCCACTCTATCTTATCATAAATTGCGCTGACTAACCCGGAAGGATCAAAAAATTCAATGAGCTTAGCGGTTGTTTCTCTGCCTTGAATCAATTCTTCCGTCGTATAAATTCCTTCACAGCGGTATTGCTGATCTTCCGTCCACCTGTTCACATCATAAAGCAGATCGCGGGAAGGATGATCAAATCGGGTTACGCCTTCGTCTGGCCTGATCGTGACGGATCGGTTCAGTTCCCCACCATAGCGTCGCTGTCCTTCCCTTCGTTGTTGTGGATAGGCAGCAAGTCCACCACCAAGAGTATCATTCCCCGCCAGATAAAAATCGCCTTTCCCCTCGACGGTATACGCGGTGACGCTCACACCAGAAAGCGGATTGCCGGCATGATCAACAATGACAATGCGTTGAGCAGAATCACGAAATGCTTCACCTTGGGCATTACTCTGTTCGGCTTTCACCGTAACCTGTGCTTGTTCTTCCGTACTACCAGCATAAGCTTCTTGAGAAGAAGAGCAGGCGGACAAAGGACCTAGTGCTAAAGCATACGAAATTATGCGGCTCCACCATAATGTTCGTGCTTTGTGCAGCAGGGCCGTACTTTCTTGAATGATTTGTTCCAAAATCATTTTTTTACTAAAAAGGAGTATTTTTATTTAAACCTTGCGACAGAAATGGCTTTGCGTGGATATTCAACTTTGATGATGTTTATCCCTGAAATCAAACTTTTCTAAAACGTTATCAACATTTCCAAATGAGCGAAGCGAACGGTGGGTAGGCGATTTCAAAGTTTCTGTGTTTATTTCCGCCACAGCCAATAGCAGGAGTTCTGACGTACCGTCATGACATTTCTTTCTTTGTCAGCAATGAAAATGTCGCTATAAAACTGCACCATTTTCTGCACAAAATCAACCTGCTCCTGAACTTTCTCGCCCTGGCGGGACGTGAAATTAAATGCAGTGTTGTACCAATGCCCCCCCATCAATGCCCCCTGATAGCCATGTTTCTGGGCATAGCCAATCAGCCATTGCTCGTCATATTCTACCAGGCGGCTGATGGTACTTTGACCACCAGAAAGGCCAAAACGGGAAAGTTCCAAACTATTATAGGCAAGGATGCGTTTACCATCTTTTGTTTTGGTGTCGAAGGCGAGAACCAGTCCCATGCGCTGCCGTTTCTTCTCTTCTTTGCGATATTGAGCAAAGAGATGGACATGCGGATGCAGAAGGTAGAACGGGACATACGCGCCATTTTGCAATTGCTCGATTTTTTCCGGGACGAAAATGCAGCAGCCGGCATCGTTGCCGAATTCAACATCGAACGGATCTTTTGGCAGCTCACTCATTTCGTAGACGTGCTGTTTGGCTTTCCTGATCTTGGTAGGGGAGGCTAAATCCAAGATGTCCGGCAGCTCATTGAAAATGTTCTGTAGTTCTGAGACCAGCTCTGGGAGTTTCTCCAGCGTCGGTTGTGAATAGGTAATATTGGGGAAATTACCATGGTTCTGCAGCACGGAGACGGAAGACGCATGAGGGTTGGTGACGGGTCCACCTTGGATGATTTGTTGCAGCCCGATGAGGCTGGAGGTGTATTCTTTGACGAATTCTTCGTAATCACCCAGAAACTGTTGCCGCAGTGAGAGGGGCGATTTAAAGAGTTTTTGCAGAAGGGCATCCCCATTTAATTCTATATCGAAGTCATCATCATCTTCCGTTACGATATTTGCCTCCGTGAAAGGAGAAAATTCCTGTTCATACTCATTATCTCTCCCCGCACTTAATTTTTCTACATCCCTCTTCGCTATATAAAGGACACGTACTTTAATGGTCTGCCGCTGAAAATCAACCCATTGTTGAAAGGCACTTTCAGCTTTGCTGTTGTCCGTAAGAATTTCTTTAGCATCAGCAACTGCCTTTCTCCCGATGGCATAAAGCTCTTCTTCAGGAAGATCAACGTGTTTTTGTTCAAATTCTGTGGCCCACGTCTGAGGATGATACTTTTCCGGCGAACAATCAAACGGTGAGGAAAATGCTAAAATCATTTGGATTTCATTGGTGAGGATCATGTTTGGTGCATTTAACTCCATCAGCCTTTCCAGACGCTCAAATCTGGTTTGCAAGAGACGGAAATAATTCCGCTTTAATCGTGAGGGAGGGAGATGTGAAACATCATCACTATCTTTGTAAATCTCAAACAACAATTCTTCATTACTTTTGGTCTGCTCGGAGACGTCACCGTAGATGATTTTCTGTGTCATTTCCCGCAGTTCTGCGGCACGGTGGCTAAGTTCAGCAGCTTTTTGCAGGTCAGCAAAGTTGAATATTTTGTCAATGGTAATCTGAAGCGGAGGAACGTCATGATTTCGTGGCTTAAATGAACTATCGATGGGAGAAATTTCTGGTCCTTCAGTATCATTAAATATCCGAGAAAGAATCATATCGTCTTCAGTGTGGAATGAACGCCAATACTGCAGCAGCTGGCCGTAGAGTTCTGGGCCTACCGCTTCTTCTATTCGGGAACGCCAGCGCGGCTGCAGCAATGCATTGAGATAATTCCTTCCTGCTCTGGATTGCAGTAATATTGCTGGCTTGGGGAAACCTTTCTCCTGTACGGCGTGAGCCAATTCTTCCAAGGAAACCATCACTGCGAGTTATAACCACCTCTTTTTAAATCTTTCTGTCTTTGCTACTTTATAGTAAATATTATTTTATTCATGCCATTACACCATCACAATCTTTATTAATTCTGGAATACAGAACGAAAACAATGTCTTCCATCATTTTTCTTGGCACCGCCGGCAGCAATGCCGTGATGGCGAAACAAGTACGCTCTTCAGGCGGCATTATTCTGCAGTTAGATGAATTACAACTTCATCTTGATCCCGGACCGGGAGCCTTGAATAAAGCCAAAGAATATGGTATTAATTTAGCCCATAATACGGCGGTGCTGGTCTCTCATAACCATCTCAATCATTGCAATGACTTAAATGCTGTCATAGATGCCATGACTCATTCGGGACTGGAACATCACGGCATTGTCCTTGGCAGTAAATCGGTGCTGCAGCCCTTTGATGGCACTCATCCTTTTCTGACCAGATATCATCGCAGTCTCGTGGAGAAAGTCATTCCACTGGAGAAAAGCCATAAAGTCGGCATCGAGCTGATTGAAATTAATGCTCTTCCCGCTGAACACACCGATCCAACAGCATTAGGCTTTAAATTCTTCTGCCCGCGCTTTACCTTGAGTTATAGCGGCGATACAATGCTCACGCCACATCTTCTGGACGGGTTAGCAGGAAGTGACATTGTAATCCTTAATGTTCCTTTCCCCGGCAATAAAGCCACGGCGATGAACCTGGACACGGAAGCGGCGATAACCATCGTGGCAAAAGTAAAACCAAAGTTAGCCATTTTAACGCATTTCGGGATAGAGATGATCAAAGCTGATCCGATGAATGAAGCTCGTGACGTGCAGCGAGCGACGGGCGTGCCCACGATCGCCGCGACGGATGGACTGAAAATTACTCCAGACAGTTATGGCTCGAGGTCGAATGTAAGGGGGTATGCGTAAGTTCTGAGAATAAAATGAAGTTTTAATTCGCCTGAAAATGAGCTCCTAATTGAACCAAATCTTTCGTCTTGAGACAGAGAACTTTATCTTGGCGCTCAAAATCTCGATCATCAGACCAAATCAAACCATTCAGGCTTAAGGCCGCAGCAATAAATGTGACATCTTCCGGATCAATGTGTTCCATTATTTTCTTTGCTTCATCCCAGTACGGCATTATTTCTTCTGGAGGAATGATCCGCACACCGTGAAGTAAAGTGTGAAGGATAACCAAATATTCTATCTCGGAAAGGCCTGATTTCTCCAGGATGTACTTTTTATATTTTCTAATCTTATGAAGAGCAGCTTCAGGAAAACATAATTCTCAGTTGGTGTTGACCATAATCCGGCGGCAGGTAGAATCTCGAATCAAAGCCGCGAGAAAGGGATTGACATCAATAATCAAGATCATCGTTGGTTTAGTTCCTCAAATACTTCCCGCTTGATTTTATGAGAAATCTCGTCCACGTCTTTCATCGTTAGTTTACTCTTCCGGGCAATTTTGTCCATGACTTCCAGCAGTTCTACTCTCTGGGCAATGGTTTTCCGTACCACGTCACTCCAGCGAATCTCAGCATGCTGTTTCATTTTCTGATGTAATTCTTCTGGTACGGCTAAAGTTATATTGGTCATGGAAATCTTTCTGTGCTTTAATGTGATTACACATATTTAAATGTTTTGACCAAAAAATCTCTCCCGGTATCTTACAACAATAATCCCACCACCCACACCACACCCAACCCCAGCAGACAGCCGGCGGAAATGAATGGCATCGCCGGATAGAATTTCTTTTCGTCGGCTTTCCATAATAATAATCCTAACCCCAGTAAGGCGAAGAACGGAATCACTAAACTCTGCCACAACCCTAATTCTTTCAGAACGACACCGGCAAAAATTAACGGAAAGCCTATGTCGCCGCCACCCAAAATAGCCGTACGGACGTGGTGAGGAAGAGGATGTCCTGTTTTGGAGGAAGAGGAGGTATCCAATGTTGCCAATGTTGCTTTTCCCGAAGAACCGGCTTTCCCTGACAGCAGTTTTCCGTCTTTATAGGGAATTAAGAGGCCAGCAAAGACTTTTTGTTTCGCTTGTGATGTCGCCAGCGTGATCATATGTTTTGATTTCCAAACGGCATAAGCATCATAACCGGAAATAAGCAGAAGGAGAATGACCACTGACCAGATGCTGAATAACGGTGAGAAAATTGCGGCCAATCCGCCATAAATAAATAGTTCTGTCAGGTTTTGAATCCAGAAATTTGGCTTAAAAATTTTCCAGGCGCCGGCCGTGAGAGCGAGTAAGAACGCGGGCAATGCCGGCATGAACGCACCCAGCGCAATGGTTAATGAAATGACGACCGCCATTAAAAACCAAGCTTTGAAAATCCAAGACCAATTTAATTTTATCAGCAGCAGCATGATGCCCGTGCCAATCACGATGGCGATCATCACGGGAATAAATGAAGTCTTTTCTTCCAGTGGGGGGCGTTCTCCAATCGGCAATTTTTTAAAAGCAGTTTTGCCTTGCTCCGCGCTTTTCACGGGATCGATGTAATTATAGATAATCGCCAGGCCAATAAATTGTGCGATGAGGAAAATGGCCAGAAGAATGAACGTGATGTGGGGGTGATGTTTCATGGGAAGAAGAAAAATCTGGAGACTATATATAGCTACCTAAATATAGCTAACTAAACCCCACATAATTCTGTGTAATGTTCTGTTCAACCTTCTGCTTTCTCACAAAATCCTGAAACAACGGAATCTTCACCGGCACAGCAAAACGCGTGAACGTCGACGTTATCAACGCTTCTCCTTTATCCAATGAGGCAATGGTACGATTATCCTGACTCAAATCCTGCGGAGAAGATTCAATCACTGTCTGCCGTTCAGAATTCATTTCTATCCCCAGGATAATCTTAGTATTCATGTTCGCCAGAATGTTCTTAGGAATCTCTGACGGCAATTGGGTGATGGCAATTAACCCCACTTTAAATTTCCGGCCTTCCCTTGCTAAAGTTTCAAAGATATTACTGCCCTGCTCCAATACTTTGGTGCCTAACACGCGGGGAGCTTCTTCCAACACCACGGAAATGACGGGCTTATCCTCCAGCTGCCCGTTCTTCTTGTAC
>JAHFRS010000061.1 GCA_023266155.1 archaeon | reverse complement strand
TACGGATTCAAAACAGCGTCACTTTCAGCTGATACAGTATTCCCGCCGTAAACATCACAATCAGCAACAGGCCCAGAATGAAATGGGGAGCAAGGCAGTATTCCGGTGTCCTTTCTCCTTGCTGTTTTGCCTTCCAATACATCAGTACAATCAGGATACCGATGAGGCCACCCGCAATCGTGCCGGTGATTTCGAGTACACCGATAAACGTCGTCAGGTTTAAGAGCGACGCCGCGAGAGGAAACAAAAATGTCAGCACGAGCGAGGTCGTATGAGACAAGCCATAGTCAAGATTATAAACCTCCAGCAGCGCTAAACTTAAGGTTAAAAAAGAAGTCAGCATCGTCAGCACCGCTAAAATGTTGGCAAATAATCCTAACAGGGGACTGGCATAAATACTTAACGCTATGCTCGCGATACGCTGATTAGGGTGCAGTAATTCAAATTGATCTAATCCCACGATGCCCATGATGGCAACGGTAAATAACAAGTAGACTATAATCGGAATCACTGACCCCACGATGATGGCCGTTTTCATTTTTTTCTTTTCCCCGGTCAGTTCCTCCTGCAGTTGAGGAATAGCCGATGAACCAACAAACGCAAAAATGATGATACCATAAGGCAGGAGAATCAGGGAAAGGTCTTGATGGCTAAAATTGTCAATGGTAAAGTTTTGAAGGGAGATCATCCCGATGGCAATCACCACCAGTATCAGTAAGCTGGTGAGAATGAGTTCTGCCTTTCCGGTCGCCTTAAGGCCTTTATAGACAATCACGAAACTGCACAGAAAAAAAAGCAGGGAATACATCACCGGCGAGCCAGAGTGAAAAATGCTTTGCAAGGTCGTGCCTTCACCGATAAGATATGCAGTCAGTGCGCCATAAATACTCAACAGAAAGGAAAACGTCATCGTTTTTTTTCCTACAGAGCCGAGATATTTCCCGGCATACCCCGTCAATTGATGCTGTTGTTTCGTGCGAAGAACCACTTCGCCCAGAAATAAATTAAGGAACAGAAAGGACAGGCCGATAACGACCATCAGAATAAAGCCGTAGAGAAATCCTACTTTAGCGACAGCATAGGGTATCCCTAAAATTCCTGCACCAATGGTCGTGCCGATTAAAGTACAGATGGCAATCCACAGTTTATGTTTTACAAAGAAACCGATTTCTGTGGAACCTCTTTTTGATGACATGAAGAGGTGAAAGGAGGGAATGGTTTATATACATTTTGCTAGAAACATTTATATAGAAACTAAGAACTTTAACATCTACTAATAATTTAACACGTAAAGGGGATAGTCCCTTCGGGGACAGTAAATCCCCTATTTATTTTAAAAATGAGGGTTTTGATTTTAATTGACGGAGACAATTTTCGTAATGGTGTTGTTAATGCCGCTAAGAAACGTTCTCAGTTTAGGTATGTTGATTATTACAAGATTAATAAGTTTGTTCTGGACTATTTATCAAAAAACTTTCAATACGATGGATGTAAATTAATTCACCTCCGAACTTATTTCTATTCTGGAGAATATACTGACAATTTGATCAAAAGAATTGAAAATAGCCTTAAGAATGAGAAAAATGAATCAAGGCAGGTTCTGCTTACTAAGAAACTGGCGGGGGCAAAAAGGAATAAAGAGCTCCAAGCGGATTTTCTAAAACTAGCAAAGAATTATTATTTTTTTGAGGTAAGGATTAAACCGCTTCAGTTTAGTCCTTCTAAGATTTCTATTTTTCAGAAAGGTGTGGATGTTCAGATTGCTGTTGATTTAGTAGAGTTTTCGTATAAAAATGTCTTCGACGTTGTTGTTTTGATGTCTGGGGATATCGATCTTCTGGATTCCATCAAAACCGCAAAAAGTCTAGGTAAACACGTAATTATTTTTGGTGATGATAGTGTTATGGCAGAGGAAATGAAAAGAGAAGCAGATTTGTTTATCGATATTGGAAGATTCACCGATGATCAACTGGATAAAATCTCCCATAGTCCTCAAAAAAATTCTGTTGAGGAACAGCATTCCTGAACCCCTACGCTCTTCGCTCTGGGAGAAGTTAATATAAAAAGTGGGGCTGCCGGGATTTGAATTTCTGAACAATAAGCAAGCGCTTACTATCTCCCAGACCCGAGGCTGACTTCAGGGAAGGTTATGGTAACACTGTTGGGCGTAACCCTTCACGACTGGAGGCCCCTATTTTCGGCGGCGTATTATAACACCTCTACCAGGTTATACTACAGCCCCACCACTGATACGAAAAAGAGGCGGTTTTATTAAGGTTTTGGGTGAAGGTGAGCTGTTTCAAAAATATGCAGTAAAGTGATAAATTGATTGATAGGATCAGTCACTAATTCTGCCTTATAAATTGTGCGGAGCTGTTTTTGAAAATTCTTCAAACCATCATGTGCTATAGGGAAAAATAGGCCTCGTTTAAAAACAAAATACGTTCTGGCAACAGCCTTATCTCTTCGGCTCTTTCGGAATGATGATCCCGGCAATAAGATACGCCAGAATTCCCAAGCCCATTATAAAAAGCTTGTCAAAAAAAAGAAAGAAAAGGTTTATAAATATAATAGCATTTAAATGGATTATTATGAGAAAATTATCTTATAGCTTAGATGTACCCTACCTCCGAAAAATTAAAGCAGAGATAGTGCCCACGTTATTTACAGTACATCAATTTTCACTGATAGAAAAAAGGTTCTTGGGCAAAAAAATGACCATTTCAGAAAAAAATGAGTTCTCCCGCACCATCTCTAAAAAAATAAAAGCGATCCATAAGCTCATGGAGAAGGAAGACTTCTGGGTGTATGGGAAAGAAAAAATACTGCCAGATCGATTGAAAAAAGCCAGGGAATATCTGCATTCTTTTTCACGAAAATTCAAGAACCGGCCGGTGCTGATAACCGGAAGTTTTCTCTATAAAAAGAAGTATAAAGATATCGATGTTTTTGTCATCAGCAAATATGAAAAGAATGATTACTGCCAAGGAAAATTCCATATCAATTACCTGGCGGAAGAAGCGTACCATTCTCTGTTTTTCAATAGTTTACGCAAAGTGTGTGTATCCAACCGTGAGATTACTTCGGCGGTGATGACGGAAAAGGCAAATATCAGCACTTTCATTTCGTTATATCAGGAGTTATGTAATGATCTGCAGCAAAGATTTATCGGTGTAAAGAAAACCCTGCGGGAATTTCTATTGCAGGCGGCGTATTTCTCTAAATCGCCGTTGCCGGGATCCGATGAGTTACATGAACAAGCCAAAGCTATCCTCAAAATGAAGACGCCACAAAAAATAATTAAAAAAATATTTGTTCAGGCAATGATGATGGGGGTCTCCCCTAAGAAAGCAATATCAGAAATGAATGCCATGATTTCTTCTTATAAAGATATTGCTAAAGAATACCCTTTATATAAAGAGTATTATTATGATTTGATAGATTCATTTCAAGAGGTGGCGGCACTTGAAAGCTGATGAATTTAAGATCCAAGTTGAAAAGATACTGGGAGCAGAGATAAAATTTGATGGGCATTTGAATCAAATTATTAATACTGTTGACGAACATAAGCAACGATTACTATTAAATTGGGTGCAACAGTGCAAAGAAGGCATCGTAATTCCCGAACCGTGCAAAAGGTTTCGCCATCTCATCGCGTTCATCTATAAATCGCATGATAATATGATCCGTGGAATCCTCACCAAAGAGAAAAACGCTTATTTTGTCGAACTGTTTTTAGATAAGCATAAATATTATGATCGGAAGAGAAGGTATTTAGGATTATGATCAAACTCGACGGCTCTCATCTAGAAGGTGGCGGCGCTTTAGTCCGAGTCGCCTTAGCCCTCTCCGCCATAACCGGCCAGGAATTCAACGTAACAACAATTCGTGCCGGACGGGAACAAGGTGGCTTAAAGGCCCAGCATCTTCAGGCCATTACAACGTTAAAGCAACTTTGCCATGCTGAAACCAACGACATTACATTAGGTTCCAGCGAATTGTGGTTCAAGCCGGGAAAAATCAACAGTGGGATTTACAATATTGATATCGGCACTGCCGGGAGTATCACGTTGTTATTGCAGGCATTAATTCTTCCCGCGCTGTTTGCGCCCAAGAAAGTCACGTTCAATATTAAGGGGGGAACCTGTGGCAAATGGCAGGCGTCCGTTGATTACTTATCTCAAGTTCTTGTTCCACAATTACAGCGCTTTGTGGAAAAAATCGAGGTGAAAGTCCTGAAACGCGGGTATTACCCTGCTGGCGGCGGAGAGATAAAGATTGAAATTCATCCCCGCTTTAGACTCACTGATTTTCCCACGTTGAATGACTGGCAGCGAGAACTGCAGGGGAAAGTGGCCAAAATCAATTTAATGCATCAAGGGACTCTGGAACAGATCCGCGGCCTTGTGAACCTCTCCTTGGAATTGGAAGAAAAAGAAGTGGGAGAAAGAATCAAAATGGCGGCCATTCAGGCCCTGAAAGAGTATCAAGTTCCGGTAAGTATCAGGATTGAATACGGCAAAACTTTAAGTGTCGGTGGGGAAGTGGTGCTCTGGGCAATTTTTGGCGAGCAGGGAAAAGTTGATTCTGATAATCCCGTCATTCTCGGCAGTAATGCTTTGATTGAAAAAGGAAAACGGTCTGAAGATATTGGCAAGGAAGCCGCTGAGAAATTGAAAGAGCAAATCAGAACCGGAGCGGCAGTTGATGCTCATTTAGCTGACCAGCTGATTCCCTTCATGGGGCTGTTGCCGGGGTCAGAGATACAAGTGAGTGACGTGACCAAGCATACTTTAGCCAATATCTATGTGGTGGAACAATTTTTGAATGTGAAGTTTACGGTGGAAGGAAGAAAAGTGGGAGTAAATCTTTTATAGAGATCTCCTCTGTAAATCTCCTGATGTTGCATCTTAATAAGAAATAGTGAGGATAGCTTTGATTAGATATGGCAAAAAGGTTGATTTCCCTTTTCTCATGAGACTCGATAATGCCGTTGTATCTAAACCAAAAGCCAGAGCGGCTTTGGAATATGTTTTATCACCAGTATAATTAGTCTTTAGCAGAAATAATCTCTTCCACCATCTCATTCACATACTCCATATCCCCGTCATCTGTAATCACCACCTCAAATTCTTGCATATATTTTTCCAATAATTGTTCTTTATTATCATTCAGAAATCCTATCCGAATAATAACCTCCGGTTCAATTCCTTCGGTCATGCTTAAGTCACCTAAACTATCTCCTAGCAACAAAACATTCTTCCGCTGCACCATTTTGAAGTAATGGGAAGTTCTCTTCATTTCTAGTTCATTCTTGTTAAAAGGATGGATAAAAATATTATTTTTCATTCCAACGACTCTTCCGTTCTCATCAAAATTATAAAAATTAGATATTAAATGAATATTGGACATACCTTTTCCTAAAACAGATAATAATTCTTGGATGATATCTCCCATTCCTGCAGACAGAATCAGAATGGGGATGTTCTTCTCAGATAACTCTTGCAGAAATTCCAACACCCCTTCACGAAACTGGATCTTACCTTTGAGTACAATATCTCGAATAACCTCTTTGCTCATGCCGCATTCTTTCATCAATTTAAAATGTTTGCTCCACCATTCCACCATTTTCTTATTTCGCTCCGCCACCGAAATAGTGGAAGAAATTTCATAAGGATGATATTCTTCAAAGAGTGCCTGCGCCTTGGTGGGATAATCAGGAGTCAAATATTTTCCTTCCCTTATCAATGCATACGAAGAGAGAAACTTTTTCCCTGAAACAAACGCTTTAGTTAAAGTCCGATCAAAATCAGCCACAACCTGTAATTGAGATATGCCTCCCTCTCTCATTCGCCTAATCTTGCGCTGCAGTTCTTCTTTTCTGGCAATATGAACGATTTCCATAACTCAACCCCATATAAGCTAAAAAGATTTATAAATTAACCCTTGTTCCAGAGACAAAATGACCGACAAAACCTGCCTCTCCTGTAAGAAACGAGTAGCCAATGATAAAGGCCATGTCCACTTCTCCTGCCCCCGCTGCAGCAACTATGAAATCGTGCGTTGTACTGGCTGTCGCAGCAATGCGGTAAAATATTCTTGCCCCTCCTGTAATTTTGTTGGTCCTAATTAGATGGCACGTGCAATTATTACGTTCAAATTGATGCCGGAATCCCCAGATATAGATTTAGAGCCGATTAAGAAACAAGCACAAGAGATTGCCAAGCAAAAAGGTGCCTTGGGGCAGATGCAGGTTCAGGAAGAGCCCATTGCCTTTGGTTTAAAAGCCGTTCTAGTTTTAGCAATGTATAAAGTGGATGATACTAATTTTGATGGGATTGCCGAGGAGATGGGGCATATTGAAGGGGTTCAGTCGGCGGAAGTCGCCAAGATGGATTTAGCGTTAGGATAAACAAAAATTAGCTTTTTGATGGTTTTTTTATTGTGGGCATTTATCGTTCTTATTGGTTGTCAAAATGGAGCAGATTATTGCTCCAGAAATGAAGTGCATGAAATTGAAGACTCCTTACGCCCGCAGGATTTTCGTCTCTCGTGGAAAGCTGCTGATGCATTAGAGAGAACTAAGCTGCCTCACTCTTTAGATTGGGAGAAAAAAACGCTGATACAGATAGCTCGAAGTATTCGCGAAGAAGATTTACACCGAGATTTTACACAAGAATAGGAAAACACCATCTTCTTCATATGAAAGACAGGTTTATATACCCCCTGTACATAACCCCCCCATGCACACGTTCATCCCATCAAGTGACGGTTGGCGCAAAGAATATCTTCGTGATGATGCAGAGGTAGAAGCTTCTGATAAGTTTAAAGGGTGTAGTTTTCTGGAAGAAATTCGTGAGAATGAACGATAT
>JAHFRS010000060.1 GCA_023266155.1 archaeon | reverse complement strand
GCAACAATAACTCTTTCATGCACAAAAGAGGAACGCACTGGGCCTATTTACAGTATTTCCTGCTGTTTATGTTTCTCGGCAGTGTTTTTATTTTCGTCATTTTTTGGGGCCCTTCCCTGAGAACATCAACGGGCTTTTTGATACTACCGGCTGAACAATCAGCTGAAAAACAATGGAATTTTCAGAATGTAAGTGAATACAGCTATAATCCTGCCACTATCAATATCAGCAATGGTCAAGTGCAATTAACTGCCATTATAACGACACAGACGACGACCACCACCCAAACCAATGAATCCTT
Source organism: archaeon (assembly GCA_023266155.1). Classification (GTDB taxonomy): domain Archaea; phylum Nanobdellota; class Nanobdellia; order Woesearchaeales; family GW2011-AR9; genus JAHFRS01. Next base: position 6,641 of record JAHFRS010000060.1, on the reverse strand, counting down.
GCTGGCAACCGCGACGGAATATGAAACCGGCAAATCTCCGAAAGACCGTACCACAAAAGTTCAGACCATTGGACAAGGAAAAGTTGATTTCGAAGAGAACAAAAAAGTGTTAGAGATTGTCTTTAACACGGGACTTGGTAATGGCGATGTAATCTCTTTATACTTTGACAGCGAAAGTGTCGCCAATGGAAGGATTTATCTCTGCAACAACAATAGCGGTTGTAATTCTGGAGAACAGGGCCAATTAGCGCTTCCCTCTAGTGTTAGCAGTAACTGGTATAACCTTACGTTGAGTGAACTAAGTTCTGCCCGAACGACATTTGAAATTGCTTCTCCCGATGAGATCAGCATTGATGCCGTCAAAGGCTATAAGAAAACCACGACTTCAACAACGACATCAACAACGACCTACCCCCCCTCAGCAACGATCGAAACCAGTGATGTACAACCAACCGACTGGAAAAAATGGGGGACTTTTTCCAAGACAGAACAACTGAATAACCAGCAAATACAATATTATTATTCTCCTGATTCTGGGTCCAGCTGGACGGCAATGCCTGGTAATGGAGATCTAAGTACTGTTGTGGGAACAAAGATTCGCACTCGAGCGGCGTTACAGTCGAATGGAAACATGACTCCTAGTCTTATGCTGATGAAATTGGCCTATACTACGGAAACACCTTGCAGCGAAAGTTGGACCTGTGGAAACTGGACACCAGCAACCTGTCCGGCTAATGCAACACAAGCAAGAAGCTGTACTGACAGCAATGCCTGTGGCACAACAACACAAAAACCGTTAGCAACTCAGGCCTGTACTTATATTCCACCTCCAGCAGCCTGCACAGAGAACTGGATTAGTAATAATGGCCCCTGTCTGCTGAATGACCTCAAATTAAAATATTATCTTGACACCAACAGCTGCGGAACAAGAATTAATCTGCCGGTAGACAACGGCACTTCTCTATTCTGTGACTACTGTACCCCAAATTGGAAAGCAACCAATATCAGTTGTGGTGCCGGCAATACTTTTCTGCAATCGTTCTCAGACACTAATGATTGTTATGCGCTTACCAGATTGGACTCGGAACTCCTGGCCAGGCCTAGAAATATCTCCTTTGAGTGTGATTATTGCCTGACGCATAACTGCAGCGGCTCTACCGCGTCTAAACTCAACAGCAGCCTGATGCGTAATAGTTCCATGTGGGTAATTGATGCGCGGGAACAGACCAGCAGCAAATTAGAAATCAATGGCGGCACGGAAGGGGGAGAAGTGACCATGATTGAATATTCCCAAAATATAAAAAATGTGACTCCCGCGGGGTTGAAAGAAGCCGGGCGTTTCATCTCTATTGAACCAAATAATGTCCCCACTGTTTCTTCCGTCAACATTATTATTTATTACACTGATCAGGAAATTGCCGCCGCAAACTTGGATGAAAATACCCTGACGATCCGTTATTATAATGAAGCCACGGGTCAATGGGAAGATCTCCCTGCTATTGTCAATACGACCGGAAATTATGTCACGGTCACGATGCCCCATTTCAGCCTCTATGGGTTATATGGACAGGAAAAAAGCAGCAATTCAGGAGATAGTTCAGATAGCTCTTCTGCATCTTCCTCAAGTGGTGGAGGTGGAGGCGGTAGTAGAGGGAGTAGTAGCAGTAGTGGGGGGAGTAGTGGGGGGAGTAGTAGTGGCAGTGGTCTCACAGCAACAGTAACAACAATAGATACTTCCACTCCCATTACCCAAGTCACAGAACGGATCTTGTCTACAACCACAAAAACATCTTCCCTTGAAGAAGCACCACCGCCAGCAGCGAAAGACTGTAATTATGTGGTGGAAGTGTCCCTGCCAGAAAAACTCCTTTCCCTGCAGCAGCGCTCTTTTGAAGGAGAAGTTATCAACAAAGGCAACTGCCTGATCCAGAAATTAAATCTGTATGCCAGCCCGGAATTGCAAAACGTGGCTGAATTTTCACCTGGTACCATCGAAAGCTTGCCCGCAGGACGGAAAAGTACATTTCAGATCATTCGAAAAAGCACCATCGCCAATAAAAAATGGGTATCAATATTAACAGGCTCTGTGGTCATCAATTGGCTACCGCCAGAAACCATAACCGGAAATGTCATCATTGAAGTTGTCGAAAACGGTCAATCGGCGTATCAGAAGAATCTGCCCGTGCAGATGGAAGTACCGGCAACTCAGAAAATTGAACAGACGGCAGAGTATGTAGTTGCCGGCCTGATGATCATGACAATTACCATCATCGTTGTGCTGGTGACCAGAAAACCACGAAGGGCTTATAAAAGAGAACTTCTTCCTTAAACTGATGACACAGAAAGTAACACCTTGGGAAGTGGAAGGAAAGATTGATTATCAACGATTGATACAAGAATTTGGGTTGCAGCCTTTGCGGCATCTTCCAGAAATATTTCAAAAGAATGTTCTTTTTCGCCGCGGCTTAGTTTTTGCCCATCGGGATTTCAAGCAGATCGCGGAAGCCATTGAACAGAAAAAATCGTTCGTGATGATGACCGGGTTAATGCCTTCTGGTAAATTTCATTTTGGGCATAAGATGGTGGCGGAACAGATTGTCTTCTACCAATCACTGGGAGCAAAGATTTATCTTACCGTTGCAGATATCGAGGCCTACAATTCTCGCAATCCCAAAATGAAAGAGTTACACGAAACAGCCATCAGAGAATACCTGACTAATTATATTGCCTTAGGCTTGAAACCAAAAAATTGTGACTTTTATTTTCAGTCGCAGCGCTCCCAAGACGGGAAAAAAGCCAATGCCTACTATCGTTTAGCCGCGATGCTGGCCCGGCACGCAACGTTTAACGAATTCAAAGCCATTTACGGCGAGATTTCGCCCGGAAAAATGACGTCAGCACTGTTACAAGCTGCGGACATGCTTCATCCGCAATTGCCTGAATTTGAAGGGGGGCCAATCCCCATCATTGTTCCGGTGGGAGCCGATCAAGATCCACACTTACGTTTGGCGCGCGATGTTTCACAGCGCATCAAAGAATTTAAATTTGTACAGTTGAGTTCTACTTATCATACTTTTCTGCCGGGATTGAAAGGTGACAAAATGTCTTCTTCCGATCCGATGTCCTATATTGCTTTGACAGATTCACCAGAAGAAGCGGCGATGAAAATTAAGAAATATGCTTTTTCTGGCGGACAAGCCACACTGGAAGAGCATCGCCAGAAAGGTGGCAATCCCGATATTGACGTTTCTTTTCAAATGCTGAAATATGGATTGGAACCGGATGATGTGAGATTGTTGAAATTGGAACAGGATTATCGTTCTGGGAAATTGCTCAGTGGAGAGCTGAAGCAATATTGTATTGAAAAATTGACAGCGTTCTTGAAAGAGCATCAGCAGAAGAGGAAGAAGGCCGAGAAAGTGGTGGATAGATTTCTCCGTTGACTTTTTATTCTTTTACTTCTTTTAAAATAATCCGTTGTGAAAATCCACCTCGTTCTGCTGCTTTCTGAGCGCGCACATGTTCTAATGCTGAGACAGAAAGTCCTTGCTGCTGCGCTAGGGCATAGACTACTTCAAGAATATCGGCAAGTTCTTCACGGTTTCCACTCTCAAGAAATTCAGCGACTTCCTCTGACAATTTTTCTCGTAACTTTACCTGATATTCTTTTTCATCGGCATGAGAGATAATAGGAATTTTTCCACTTGCTTCAATAATCATTGGAATATGGTCCCTCACCAGTTTTTCATTCTTCACCACATTTTGAGCATTTACTTCTATAAATATCTTTCCCACAAGTTTTAAAAAGAAGCCACCCTTCCCCTGAAAATAGAGAGGTAAACCTATGTCTGCATTTGTTTCCAGAAAACTACCAGTATTCCTGGAGTATCTTGGCTATCTGGGCATCGTTCTGGGTGTCCTTGGCATTATCCTGTTGCTGTTGAAAATTGTTGGTGTATTTTAGGATGGATGCGGAAAATCTTCTCAATGCCATTGCTTTTGTGTTTACCGTTGGCATGGTTCTGTACGGTTTAGTGAATGGGTTTAGCACCATTGAGTTGGTCATCAACCTCTTGTACTTCTCGGTCTTACTTATTCTTCATCTTAAGATCTTGCAGCGAACCGTTTTCCCCAGAAAATAAATTCAACAACTGCATCCTCAAGTTTCCTTTAGCTTTCCCACAACCTTTAAAAAGCACAGCAATATTCTCAAGTAGATAAGAGAGGCGAAGAGGATGGTTAAAAGAAAAGTAAGTTCATTTAAGTTGTTTACTTCTCGTTCTCTGCTGCGGCTCTTTGAACAGCTCAAGTACCCGGGGATTACCGTGGGATTGCTGGGCATCATCATCGTGCTGATAAAAACCATAGGCGATAAATTAAAATGGTAGCAAAAAAACAGCACCGGGCAGCTAAAAGAAAGCTTTCGACCAGACCACGAAAGTGGCACGCCAGCCCCTTGAAAGGCAGTTTCATGGTTATATCTATTCTCGGCTTTCTCATTACGACCTATTTGATTTACAACCCCGACAACCCCAGTTATGGAGTAACGTTTATGATTATCTTTGCCGCGATGTTTGTCGCTTCATTAATCAGTATGACTCAAGCGCCGATTGCTGAGAATTAGGGAAATAACCTTTCTCTGCTAAGGATACAATAATGGCTGCAACACTCACTTGGAAATTTCCGGAAACTTATTTCCTACGCATTGAGCTGGTTTTTGTCTCCATATTAGCAGGGATTATCTTTTTCGTCGCCTTAGTACAATTCAATTATCAATGGGGTTTAGCAGTGGCGTTAACGGGAATGTTTTTAGGTGTTTATCTGGTTGTCAGCCATGGCGGCAAAGCGTTGTATCCCGTGCACCACCATTATGAACTAAGCCCACAGCATTTTCAGATGACCAGACATCGGCGAAATTCTGTCAGTCAGGAGAAAGTTCTTTTAACTCATCTTCACCATCATAAGCTGGATCGTTTCTTGTTAGGCGGCTATTTGCTGACAAAGAAAGGCAAAAAGCATTTGCTATTCTTTAATACGAAACGGGAATTAGTACGGTTTGAACAATTTCTGAAAAAGCATTTGAAGGTGGAGAAGTAGGAGTTAAAAAATGAGTCATTTATTCCCTTCATCAAACTTCTCCTTGGCTTTTGATTCCTTCCAGAATACGAGATGTGAAGCCCGCTTTTCAAATAAGGCAATCGCGATTCTGGCTACATTATCCTCACTATTTACCGCATGTTTGATGGCCAGCGCTTTCGCTTCCCGCAGACAGTCATCCAATAACTGGAAATTCTCTTTACGGCAGTCTTCTTCGACCTGTTCTTCTTCCTGTTGGCTGAGAAAGACTTCTTCCCATTGGGGATAATTACTGCCGGGAATCGTCTTGGGGAAGGTCTTGGAAAAAGCCATTTGCTGAGAAGAAGAGCGAAAGTTTAAAAGGATTGCGGAAAATGGGCAACTCTACACTTTCCATGTACGAAACGGGAAAAGGTTTATATGGAAGCAGAGAATAGCCTTATCATGCCTACAAAGAGGAAATCAATCAAGAGGAAAGCAGCCCTTCAGCGGAAATCGCTGCAGAAGCGGCTGTTGCGGGAAGAAGAAAACATTGAAAATTTACAGCAGAAAGAGCTGCAAAACCTTCAGCAACTGAAAAGTGAAATTTCCAAAGATGTTGGTCCTCATCCTTTGACGAGAATTACCCGGGCTGATATTGTTCGCAGTATTATTGGCGCTCTGATTGGAACGGTCGGCCATTTTGCCTTTTTTTACGGCGTGGAACTGGCAGATAAAATTTCTGTAGGCCGAGCAACAATGTTATATTTTCTTTCGCTGATTGTCTGTTTCTTTTTTATGTATTATTCTGGTTTTCGTAAAGTCAAGGAAATCAGAATCTTTAGGTTCATTCCTCTCCGTGTCTTCGTGGTTTATATTATTTCATTAGCCGTCGTCGTCGGCACCTTATTCATGTTTGGTTTCATTGACACCGCCTCCAGCCTGAGCCACCTCTATAAAGTCGTCTCCACGACGCTGCTGCTGGCAGTCTTAGGCGCAAGTACCGCTGATATTTTAGGGAAGGGAGAATGACAGAAATGACGGCTCAACAAGCAGAATTACTGACATACTTGCATCAAGTAAGAGAAGTCTATGCGGCCATCGCCCGAAAAATTGAAGATTTACTGTTCCTGTTGAACGAAACGGGAGCAAGCCACGATCATCATATCCAAGAACTTTCCACTCGCATCACTTCTTTTTTAGCCAGCTTCAAGCAAAATGTCGCTCAGGAAGAAATATTAGCCAGAAAAATGCCGCTGGGGAAAAAAAAGCACTTCTTAGTTTTACTGCAGAGAGAACTGCAAACCATTGGGCAATTGAATGCCTATGTAATTCTCTCCAAGAGAAAACCGATTCCTGCGGTCATCACCAAAATCAATGAACTGCAGCGAGTGGTGGAACGAGAAATCGAGCAGCAGGAAGCTTTGGCGGCATAACTTTTTATAGAAACCGGTTTTCTTTCTCAAAATGCCCTCATTCTGGAAACATGTCATCACTGTACTGGATCAAGCCGATCTCATTCTGGAAATCTTGGATGCCAGATTCATTGATCAAACCCGCCATCGGGAAATTGAAAGCAAAATCCA
>JAHFRS010000161.1 GCA_023266155.1 archaeon | reverse complement strand
AAATATGGGCAAGAAATCAAACGGCTTAGGCTCAGTCAAGAAGCTGAAGAAGCGCCGCAAACAGTTTAAACTTATCAATAGAACTAAATTCAAGAGCCGTTATGATCCACTTAAAGGCTCATCGCAGGCGAAAGCTATTGTGTTGGAAAAGATTCAGGTCGAAGCTAAACAGCCTAATTCTGGGATGCGAAAATGTGCCCGTGTTCAACTGGTCAAGAATGGCAAGCAGATTACGGCCTTCATGCCCGGTGATGGCGCGCAGAAGATGATTAATGAGCACGATGAAGTTATCATTGAATGTATCGGCGGCAAGATGGGCCGGGCCAAAGGCGATTTGCCCTGTATCCGCTGGCAGGTCATTAAAGTGAACGATCAGAGTTTGAATGCTTTATTGGGCGGGAAATTGGAGAAAGCCAGGAGATAAAATGGACGCACTAAATCATTATCACATCTATGGAATTAAAGACAAAAGATTTGAAGCTGGTAAACCAATAGAAAATGAGTTATATGCAGCGTTTCAAGAAAGAAGAAAGAATAATTTTGAAACTTCTATTGTAACACATCGGGCAATAGAGGGTATTGATCAAAGTGCTTTAGAAAAACTTGTGAGTGAAATAGTAAGAGAACATATAAAAACCACAACCTATCTAGGTGAATCATCACCAGATATTGCTCTGGCATTTACATTTAAACCAGCATATGATGCAGTCGTTGCATTTGATGGTGAACAAAGAATGTTTGAATTAAATGCGAAAGAACAAGACGCTTTTATAGCGTATGCCAGAACCAAATTACTTTCAATCAAAGAGCCTTAACATGACCACCATCAAATGTTTTAATCGCTGGAGTACGGAAGGCATCACTATCAGAGACCGAGGATTACAGCCGTACATTACTATTGCCCCAAAAATCGTGCCTAAAACAGGCGCGCGCTATGCCGGAAATAGGTTTCATAAATCTAATACTTTTATCGTTGAGCGGTTGGCGGTCAAACTCATGAATTCTGGCCATCGGGCTAAGAAACATTGGATCAGTTCCGGCCATAATACCGGCAAGAAAAATAATGCTCTCAGAATCGTGGAAGAAGCCTTAGCCACGGCGGAACGAAAGACTAAACAGAATCCTGTCGCGCTGCTGGTTTCAGCCGTTGAGAATGCTGCCCCGCGGGAGGAAGTTATTGCCATTGAATATGGCGGAGCGCGGTATCCGAAAGCCGTTGATGTTGCGCCGCAGCGGCGAGTGGATTTAGCTCTACGCAACATGACGCAGGGAGCTTATCAGAAATCATTTAACAAAAAAGTAAAAGTGGAAGATGCCTTAGCTGACGAAATCATCGCCGGGGCGCAATGCAGCGCCAAAAGTGCGGCTGTTTCAAAGAAACGGGACGTCGAGCGGCAGGCGAGCAGCAGTAAGTAGGCTTAAAATTATAAGTGAGTCTTTGATAGATGTGGACTATCCGTATGAAATATGAAAATACATCTTTAGTGCAGTATCCTTCTAATTTAAAGCTTATAGTAAATCATAGTGTAGCAATTCAAGTAAGATATAAGCCTGTAATACAAATTACTGCTGGTTACAGTCATTTAAATAATCCTCTTCCAAAAGCTTTAGAAGAAATAGCACGGCAAACTCTCACTGCTTTTTGTCCAGAGAAATATAGGCCATTTTTTCAGCAAAATACCGCCGCAATTTTTCCAGTTCCTCCTATTGAAGATGAAGTCTTGAGTGTTTTTTCAAAGTATAGTTGGCTGGATATAGAATTCCACAGTCCTTCTAAATTTAAACAGGAGAATGAAAATGGGAAAAAAGCTTCCGTAACAATAACCAGTGCGCACATCTCTGGTTATGTCGGCCTGGGGCAAGCACCATTATGGGCTGATTTCCCTTTATTGGAAGAAATAGGAAGATATAAATCACCTTTCCCAATCAGAAATGATTATTCCTCTGCATCTTTTAAAGTATTAAAAGCGCTTCTCTTTAATTCAAGTTTAAATGATCTTGAAGCAGATAATCTCATTCGCTCGAATGATGATCAATTTGCTCAACTAGCTCCTTTTTATATTCAGGTGAGAGATCCAATTCCCTCGAAAATGTATGAAGCTGCTACTGAAGCTCAGAAAGTAGATGATTTTCTCCGAAAGCATCGAAAGCAAATTGTACCGGCAGTCAAATTAGCTGCTCAAGCTTACATGATTAAAGAACAAATGATTGGACTGCATCAGGATTATGATAAAACGGTGGAAAAATATCTTACAATTTGCAAAGAAGCAGAAGTTTCTCCCTCAACTTTAAGTAATATTGATGAACCACTTACCAAAAAGCACGATTCCCTGTTGTCTGATGCTGATTCTATCCTAAAGCCGCTCTATCCCGTAGTTCCCCGAGATATTTTAAAATATGCAACAAGGCAAGGAACAGGTCATCGAAACAATCTTATCAAAAGACGATTAAATGCTGCTGTTGTTTGCAACAAAGAAGCTCATCGACAGTTCAGGGAAGAGCGCAAGCGTCACTATTCTGATGATTATGCTTTCTAATTTACGATGAGTCAACCTGAAATCTCAACTGGTCTGAGTGATAAAATCTGCTTTTTCCAGCAGTCTAGCACTGGTGGCGCAGTTCCTACTGACGACACCTTCAATGGAAAAAGCAGGGTCAAAGGAAATCGACAAGGGCTCGAATGGTGAGCATGCCACCCGTCTGTGACGGTGGTGATCGATTTCCTTTTGACGCTATAACCATCAACGAGTTTTTGTAAAACAAGAGTAAACCAAAAAACATGGATCTCTACCGCGCCCTCTACGATTCTCAAGATGACGGGAAACTCTATGCTGAATGTGTTCTTACCTGGCTTGATTGCAAGTATCCACATTTAACCCATCAAGCCGGAAGATTTCTTGACCTTGGCTGCGGTAATGGGAATTTTCTAAAAGCTTTCCATCAACAAGCGTCAGAGTGGGAATTGTATGGGATTGACCAAAGAGTAAGCATCATTGAAGAAGCTCGTTCGAATTGTCCTGCAGGAAATTTTAATGTGGGAACCTTTCCACCTCTG
>JAHFRS010000005.1 GCA_023266155.1 archaeon | reverse complement strand
ACTGGATATGACCCAGGAAGGCAACTTAACCGTCATCAAAGCCAAGATGCCGGTAGGAGAAATGTTAGGATGGAGTTCTGATTTACGTTCGGCGACGGAAGGGCGAGGCAACAGTTCTTTAATTGACCAGATGTTTGAGAAACTGCCCTTTGAATTGCAGAACAAAGTGCGTGATCAGATCATTAAGCGGAAAGGATTGAGTCAGGGGGAGTTGGGGGTGTGAGGAAGTAAGCTAGATTCAGTGTGTTAAGGTTTCTGGAGCCTCTTGAGAATTTCATATGCTTTGAGAACATATTCCTCTTTTAAATAAATCAATAACTCTGGACTGGCGGTTAATAGTTCACTGATAACAATATTATTCACGACAAATTCTTTGGTAATCGTGGAGAGTATTCCCCTTTCGATATTAGCTTCCTCGGGAAACAAGATACTCAGCTCGGAGAGATGATGAAATTTCTTCTTCAGTTTGAAATTTTTGACAAAATCTGTAATTTTTTTCTCGTTTTCTTCATCCAGAAACACTTTTACCAAAGAAGAGCCAACAACTATTTTGAGGGTATCACCTTTATCGTAGTTAGTGGTAGCTATTAAATTCTGCAGTTTTTGAACTAATTCTTTCTCTTTTTCAAAATCAAGAATAATAATTTTATCTTTGATCGTGATCTTAATCTCTGTAAACAAGTCTTTTACTTCGGCCGGCAATTTTGCAAACGGAAACCGGCGCACCATGGCAATGACTGCTTCCAGCTGGTTACCCTGCGCCAGACCTCGCCTGATAAGGTATCGGGCCAATGACCGCCGATTGATTAAACCCTGCTGGTAGCAGGTTTCGACCGCGGGGTTTTTACTAAGGAATTGCCTAAACTGTTGTTCTATATGTGACATTTTAATGATAAAAGTGTCTTTTATTAATAAATGTTTGTATTTGTGACCTATAATTTAAATAGGACTTGAAGCGAAAGAGAAAAGAGTAACGAGTAACGAGGAAAGGAATAACGAGAAGGAGGAAAGAAAACATGAATGCATACATCATAGGAGCTTTGCACTTTTCGCCCATGATTGGCTACACTGGATATAGTAATTATGAAACTATTCTCAGCAAGGCTAAAAAGGACTTAAAGTCGTTCGAAACAGGTGGCCTTTACACCGTTCTTTTAGAAAATAATTATAATTTTCCCCATCAGGCTACTCGAGAAACTGATGAAGCTGTTGAGATGATGACGGCTTTAGTTAAAGATTTAATGAAGGATTCAGACTCGCAATTTGGCATCAGTGTATTGTTTAATGATTATACATCGGCATTGAGAATTGCCAAAGAAACCGGCGGAAAGTTTATCAGAGTGCCGGTGTTTGTCGATAGCGTTAATACTATTTTTGGAACAATTTATGCCCGTCCTGATGAGGTGATTAAGACGAGACAAAACCTTGATGCCGGGGATGTAAAGATTTATGCTGACATCCATGTTAAACATGCGGAAATGCTTAATCCCGCTAAAACGATTGAAGAATCAGCCCTGGAAGCGGTGGCCAAAGGTGCTGATGGCATCATCATTACCGGTAGGATCACGGGAGATCCACCAAAACTAAATGATCTCAAGAGATCAAGAAAAATAGCTTCAACCGTGCCGATACTGATAGGAAGCGGAGCCGACCGCAATAATATTGAACAATTATTTATGTTTAGTGATGGAGCAATTGTAAGTAGTTCCTTGAAAGAGGGCAACCCTGTTGAGGGGGAGAGAAATGTAAAGCCTTTCGACTACCATATTGACCGCGCCAAAGTAAGAGATTTCATAGAAATGGTAAAGAAAATCCAGGACCAGCCGCGGTAGACTCCTGTTCTGAACTTGTTCAATTCAACAAGTGAATGGGCAGACGAAGTCACCAACGCCACCAGAAGAGGGGAAAAAAATGGAACCAAATCATGAGCAAAAATTAGGGTCTTCGATATCGAATCCAGCGTACTGTCGGTGGCATCATCACCCCTGACTTACAAGAGCGTACTCCAAAATCATTTATCGGCGTTGGCTTTGGCCAAAAGATTCCCCTGGACGTATTGCCCATTTATTTCTTACGCTCTTTTGTTGAAGACCTTTCCTTGCTGCTGGTAGATGAATTTTTACGCCTGAATGGACAGGAGGACTCAGCAGTACAAACGGGATTAAATAAAATGTTGAGCCTCTTTAATGACTTGAAAAGAATATATGGTTTCTCGCCAGAGATCTTATTATGTAGCGAGTTCATGTCTTCTTCAAGATATCAGGGTATTTTTAGTAGTTTGAAAAAAGAGATTAAAGAGAGAAATTTAGAAGATTTTGTCAGGGAGCTAGTTCCGCAAAATAAGAGGGCGGTAGAATCGGCGATCTACTATCCCCTTCATGAATTTGCCTGTGTGCAATACCTGGTGGAACAAGGTTTTTTGTTGAAAATTGGACCGGCTAAAGAACAGGATTACGACCAAATAATGAAAAAGTTAGGGATAGGAATTTCTTTTGCCTATCTTCTGAATGCCTACGCTTTAGGCACGAGATCTGCCGATAAAGTGATCCACTATGTGCCTTCCTCACGCGGGCCAAATAATGGCCAGAGAATCTTTTTTGGAGATGATGAAAGGAAAGCGAGCATAAAATTGCAGCAAGGTGGTGACGAAGCGTTACATTATTTTTGTAAGATTGCATCGGTAAGCGGCCAGCTCCTTGGTAAGGACTATTTACTGCAAGAAGAGATCAATTCCTTGTCAGGGAAAAAACTGAAACAGAAAGCCATCCGGCTGGTGGTGGACAATATTATCAAGCCGTATCAGGAGCTGCACCATGGCCGTTAAGATAGGGGTATTGGGCGGAATTGGCCCGGAAGCTACCGGGAAGTTTTACTTAAAATTAATACAACAATTTCAAGGAGCAGGATTAATTACTAAAAATGAAGACTTTCCGCAAATGTTCATCAACAGCATCCCAGCCCCAGAATTAATTTTTGATAGCGTTAACCAGAGTGATTTAAAGCCGTATCTACAAGGCTTATTAGAATTAGATTCGTATCAGCCGGATTTTATCGTAATGGTTTGCAACACTATCCATTTATTTCATCAGCAGCTTCAAGCACAAATCAAGACCGAATTGGTGGATTTAAAAGAAGAGGTTAAAAATAAGTTTAAAGAAATGGGCCTGGCCAGGGCCACAATCCTCGGGACACCTAGCACGATCTCTTTAGGTTTGTATACCTTTGATGGCATTACCTACCTTAATCCCCAAGTTCAAGAGCTGAAGATTTTAACAGAAGCCATTTTTAATTTCAACCAAGGAATAAATAAAGAACAGCAAAGAGAAAAAGTGAAAAGGATTGTTGAAAGATACCTTGCTTTAAATTCAGAGCTGGTGGTGTTAGGTTGTACAGAGTTATCGGTCATGCTGGAAGGATACCATCTACCACTATTAGATACGATGGATCTATTGATCGATGTCGTCGTAAGAAAATGGTGCCAACATAATCTTTCCGTCCACGTTTGACCGTTTCCTAACGATATTATCTTTTTCTTTCGAGCAGAAATTTCCACACGGGGATGAAAGAAATGTTTTTTTCATGTTTTTCTGCGTCTTTGGTGAGCGCGATTCCGGACCCTACTGAAAAAGTGTGCATAAATTGCTCAGGCTGGGTCACAATTACCAAAAATGTATACTAGCGAGTGCGTCAAGCATGGAATTTTGAAAATTAGGACGTGCCAAAATACAAAATCATACCTCTGATGAAGAGCAATAAACAATTATGGGACAGCCTGTGCTGTTATATGTACATTGTTTCTTGAAATGAATGCTGTTTGAAGTACATTGTTTTTGAAAGTAAGTATTTGATTTAACTTCTGGAAAATTAAGAACGTAAGAAAGTCATGCTGCAGTAGGCAGTGATATAGAAGATTTTTGAATTTCCGTGTACTTAGTTTGACAGTTCATTTGCGGTAGATGATACACTTCTACTTTCGCTGCAACATCCGAGATATCGATATTGCCTTTCGGTAAATTACCTTGCCGCTTACAGATATGATATTGCGCTGCAAGCCTATCAATGTCAGAGTCATGAGTAATAATAACTGCGTATTTTCCTTTCTGCTCAGATGTGTAGATGGCAGAGGCTACCAGGACCTCATCAGCATGCCCATCATCTTTATGCCCTATTTTTTTAAGGTGATACTGCTGATCGAGCTCTTTCATGATTGTGACATAGGCGTTGATCGTTTGGCTCTCTAATGCTGAATAGGCAAAGACGTGCTTCTGTAATTCCTGAAGAAGATGGTAAGAACCTTGTTGATAATGTTTCAGTGATTGTTCCAGTTCGGATGAAAGATGACCTTTCTCATGCGAGATTGCCTTCGTCATCGCTCCATAACCACGCATGGCTTGACAGTAGATTTCGCGGGGAATTTGGATTTGCTGTCCAGCGGAACGCAACGTTTCCCGCCAGAGTTCCGACAGCTCACTGTTCTTCTCGACGAAGGAGGAAGAGACCCCTTTCGCCGGGACAGAAAGATCTTTTGCAAAACAAGGAAAGACATTGTCGACAAACAAAAGGTCGTACTTTTCCCGGGCGAAATCGAGGTGGTGATGATAGGCTGATAGTGGTGGGCTCATACAACATCAGCTAAGGTTATGTGCTTTATATAAAAGCGGTGTAGTGAAGGGGACTACAGGGGGAATCGGGAGCGTCGTGGTTAATGGGTTTGAATGAAATTCCACACGGCCTTTTCAATGGTTGCAGGAAAAAGGAGCGTCCCTTTCTTCCCGTTAATTTCCTTTTTTGGGAATTCCTTCTTGTTCCGAATGTTCCATAACGTTATTCCCGTACTTTTGGGTGTCTCCAGAAAACTAAGGACATCATGCCAAATACTGCGAAGATAGTCGTCCATCCGACGCGAGGGCGGGCTCCCCACCTCCCCTTCATACTCATGACCAGTCACTGCGGCAGGAAGACCCACAGACGTATAACAGCCAGCTTGGTCAGTATATTCCCGGAAATGCGCCAACCGCGCCCGAGCCCGCTTTGCATAAATCTCGGGAGCCAAAGGAGTGGGCTCTCCATGCTCTCCGCAGTCGTACAACATCAGGACCGCCATGTCGACCAAAGAACAAACGGAAGACAGGTTCTGTCTCCGGCCAACGGCAATGGAAAGGGGAAGATTGCAGTATTCTGCCACTCTCTTCTTAAAGATCTGATACATATACTCATGCCCAGGCAGTACGGGCTCGATATCAAGATGCAGCCCGTGAATTTTGCCGAGAAAGGGCCGTAGTTTTTCTGCCAGACTTTCAGCAAGTTGCTCTACATACACTGGTTTAGGGGAATTCTTGCCCGCATCTTTAATGGATCCATCAATCATGGGGTGCACCTGCAACTCCAAGGAGGGATGATTCTGGCAATACTGGACATAAAAATTCAACCTCTCAGCATGAAAAATGGGGGCAGGCACTTTAGGCTCGGCGGGCGAAGGAAAGTACATTTTGCCGATGTGAGGATAAAGGTAGCGTACCTGACGTTCTGGCCTGACCGCATCGTTGTAGTCTTTTATTTCCTGCAAGAATTCGTCCTGTGCCCCATACAGCCACGCGCCAAAGCTTTTTTTCATCAGGACACCTGGTCGATGGTAGATCCATAGTTGGTGATGTTCATTTTTGCATTAAATATTGTAGTCCGTAATTTGTTTCCGGAGATTATAAATTGCTGGTATACTGTTCAGGACTACACCGGCGTTATATATCTTTTAGCTGAAACCGTAACCGCCGAGCCTGAACTTCATCTTCTGGTTTTCTATTTGTGCTAACAATAGATTAATTTTCTCTTCCAGCTCTTCTCTCTCTTCCGTCATTTTTCTTTTGGCTTTAATTTCCGTGCTTTCGCCAGATCTTCCTGCGCCTGCTTTTTATTCCCTTTTTTCTGCCAGGCGACACCGCGGTCACGATAGGCAACCCAATAGCCAGGTTTATAGTGCAGGGCTTGATCGTAATTCTGAATTGCTTTCTCCAGATTTCCCATCTCCTGCCAGGCCCGTCCTTCCCAGAGATAGGCATCAGCATAATGGGGGGCTAACTGCTGCACGGTTTGGTAATCCTGTATGGCCTTGACCCATTCTTGTTTATGCGCCCAGGCGATGCCTCGCTGCAGGTAAAAGTCACCATACGGTCTTAGATCAATCGCGGCGGTGAAATCCTGAATGGCCTCATCATATTTTTGCCGACGGCGGAAGGCTAACCCCCGATAATAATGGGCAAAGAAGTTGTGAACATCTCGCTCGAGAACTTCCTGAGCATACTGAATGAGGCATGGATAGTTCCTCTGTCCCCACAGTTGAGCCAGACGATACGCTTCTTGTGTGGCGAGATCTTTTTTTTCCAGTGCACTGACTTTTTCAGTTAGTTTAACATTCGCTAACAAGAGATTTATTCTTTGTTCCAATTCTTCACGGGCTTTGGTCATGGTCAATGGTCAATAATCAGGAAGCCATTATTGTTTCAATCTTCTTCAAAAATTCTTCTACCTTGGTATGCCGAGAATTGAGTGCCAGTGCTCGCTGAAAATCTTTTTTAGCTTCACGGGCATCACCATATTGCTTTCTATAAAACTTTGCGAGTCCTCGATTATAATACGCGGTGTCATGCCGGCCATCCAATTTAATCACCTCGGTATAATCAGCAATGGCTTCAGTATGTTTGTCGAGGCGATAAAACAAGCTCCCACGCTGAAAATAGGCATCGGTAAACTTCGGATTGAGACCAATGGCGGTACTAAAATCATCCTGAGCATCCTGAACATCATGTTCACTTGCACCATAACCGCCTCTCCGAAAAACGCTTTTCTCAAGCCATGCTAAACCACGATTATAATAGGCAGAAGCATTTTGGGGTTCTAATTCTATAACCTTATTGTAATCGCGTATTGCTTTATCATATTTTCGTTTATAATACCGTGCTTGACCGCGGAGATGATAGGCCTCAGAATTCTGCGGATTTATACGAATAGCTTCGCTGAAATCCTTGATTGCCGAATCAAACCGCTTCAGATGATATTGGGCTAAACCACGATGGTAATAGGCACTATAATTATGGCGCTCCAACTGAACTACTCGGCTAAAATCGAGAATCGCCTGCTCATTCCGCCCACTTCCCGCACCCCATCCACCATACCCCTGCCATGCTAAATAGGATTTACCACGTTCCATATACGCAGAAGCATGTTTTTGATCCCTCCGAATTACTTCACTGAAATCTTGGGCTGCCTTTGTATATTCCTTCAACTCAAAATAGCTCTTGCCACGCTGATGATAAGATCCCAGATAATCAGAATCTAGTTTGATGGCCTCACTAAAATCAAGAATGGCTTTATCATGTTCATTTTTAGCAGCATGTGCTAGCCCCCTATTGTGGAAAGCAGCATCATTTCTTGGATCTAATTTGATTACTGCAGCAAAATCGGCGAGTGCTTCATCGTAGAAATTTTTCCGTAAATAAGCTCTACCTCGATCACCACACACTTCAGAATCACTAGAAAAGAATTTGATTACCACGCTAAAATTGCTGATCGCTTCATCTAGGCAACCCTGTTCGAGCCAAGTTTCACCGCTTTTATAGAAAAAATCACGATTTCCCTGCTGTGGAGCAAAAGTTTGCTGAATGCCAAAGGCGAGAGTTCTCACGGCACTTTTACCTTTTGCGGCAGTGTCAATTAAGCTGCGCAGTGCTTTTTCCCCATAATTATTGGCAACCTGGGCTATGTATTCATCAGTAAAAGTATCGGTTAATAGTTCCAATCTTTTAATATCATACGAGCGAGAGGTTGTGGTGATGATCTCCAATACTTCTCCAGAATATCTTCCCAGAAGTTCGGCCATCGCTCTGACCAGTGCTGGATTCTGGCTAGTAGATGCCAATTCTAAGAGTAACTGGGCTTTCTGTGGAGACGATTTTATGGTGTTAGCGACCAATTCCTGATTAAGTACGGCCATAACTCCTTCCAGAGAACCAGGCGACTTTATCAAAAATCCCCCACTCGTTTTTTTGAGTGTGGCCAGTACTGAGGTTAAATTCTCTCCTTCATAGCGGTTAACCAGTTCAAAAAGAGCAGTATAATTACTATTACTAATCATTTTATATATTAAATCTAAAACAGGTTCTAATTTTTCTGCTCCATTTTTGGCAGCAAAGTCAACGGCGGCATCGCTCTGGAGAGCAACAAGAAGACTTTCAAAATTATTTCCATTGGTGTTTCGTAAAGAGCTTAAAACAATTTCGAGATTAGGCCCAGCATATCGTGAACAAATATTAGCGATCTGCGGCATTAAAGTTCCCTTATTCTCTATCGCTATCTGCTGTAGAATATCCATGGCCGGAGAATTATATTTTGCTGCTTGTTCCATTTGCTGGAGCAGCAGATCAACTTTCCGTTCCAGTTCTTCACGTGCTTTAGTCATTTTTGTATCCTAACTCTTTTGCTTTAGCACCATCGGCTTGTGCTTTATCTTTCTCCCCCAACCCTTCCCATACGAAATGACGATAATAATAAGCTTCGCCGAGGTTAGGTTGAATCTCAATTGCTCTTGTCAAAGCACTCAAGGCCATGCCACAAAAATGGTTATAAACAAAGCCATAATCAGTACCATCACCATTATTCCTATCATCATCGTCTTGAGCCAATTCAAAGAAGGCTCTTCCTTCGTACAAGTGAGCATCAGCAAGCTGCGGATTCAGTTCAATGGCTTTCTGAAAGTCTTGGAGAGCATCTCCAAATAAACGCCTTTCTGTGAGATCCTGCTCAAAACGGGCACGCCCCCTCTGATAATAAGCCTCCACATTATTTGGTTCTAATTCAATGGCTTTAGAGAGATCATCAATGACATCTTTATAATCACCGTCCCAATCTTTACCACCATCGTAGTCGTATCTCACTTTATCTTTCAGAGGAAGATTTGCTCTACGTTTTAGGATAAAATATTTACATAATCCCCGATTAAAATAGGCTTCAGTGTGTTGTGGATTTGCGACAATCTCTTTGGTAAACAAGTCAATTCCAGATGAAAAGTTCTGGTGTTCACTGAGACAATCAATCCCTTCATACCATGATAAAGTCCAAGTGATGGATGGATCGAGAGACTTTATTTTATCGAGATAATCGCCAGCTTCCTCTTCAGCTATTCCTCTGTGGATTAAATCCATTATTAATTCGGTATAGCCAGCAACCGTTTTCCCTGTGGCTGGCCAAAAGTCCTTCTTTATGCAGCTTGCCACCGTTTTAACCAGATCCAAATCTGCCCTCTTTCTTGCGGTTTGGAGTATTGAGTTAAAGGCTTCTTCCCCATAATTATCAGCAACATGAGCTACCAATTTGTCATTTAATGCCTCGAATGTTCCTAAGGAGAGAACATCAGAATTTACTTTTTCGCTGGTTAATTCATTAATGTAACGTACCAAAGCTTCATATGACTTTCCGTCGTAATTATAGAATAGGTCACGTACAGATTCCGCAATCTCTGGCAAATCTTTCCTGCCGGCGTAGATAAAGATAAAGTCGAGGAGGATCTTAGCTTCTTCATGTTCTGGAGTAGAGCTGTATCCACAGAAAATGGTATTCTGAATGGAGTGGTTATCGAGAGCCTGAAAGACATGGTATGCCTGGTCCGAAGGTAAAGTATGATTATTAAATTTGCCAAGAATAGCATCCAAAGATTTTCCTGAATACTGTGAAAGTGTCTTGAAAACGACACTATCAGGGCAGAATTGAAGGAGCCCAATGGCTGATCTTAACTTTTCTGGACCATTTTTTCGGGCATATTCAATCGCTTCTTTTCTTTGAAGTTGACCGATATAGAAAGGGAGCCATTTATCACTTCTCTTTACATCTTCTTTCACAATCTCTTTAATAAATTCATCTACGACCTTGAAAGATTCGCCTTCATAGTGTGAAAGTGCTGTGCTGGCATATTCAATCACCGGCGTATCTCTCGATGTCGAAGCAACTTCTCCTAACGTCATTAGCGCTGCTGAATTCTCCGTGAATCTTAGTTTCGTTTCTACATCGTGTAATAGGGCATCAACCTTCTTTTCCAATTCATCGAGTTCTTTGGTCATGTTATTTTTTATCAGGGAGCACCCAGATTCTTTTAATTTTCTTTGAACCTTGCTCTAATAAGTACAAATCATTCCTATAAGCAAACACATCAATAAGATTCGCGGCAGTAGATTTTGTTATTGCCAAACTGTGATACGGAATTTTTTGCTGTAGTTCCAGATCACCATTATTACAGATATAGCCGAACATCGCTACTTCTTCGGTATCATTAAAGCCGATGACAGGTAAAAAGCCGCATCTATGAACATCGGCAGAAACAGTTTTGAAAGCCAGGACACGAGTAAATTTAACAGGAAATCGTGAGGGAGCATCATTTAACAGAGTATAATAAGTAGGTGGTTGCACCGCAAGTTGCCGTTCAATATATTCACGAACTGCCCATCTAAATGAACCAGCAGAAAAATTTTGTCCGAAAATATCACTGGGAAGATGGTCTGGGGAATTGCTGTAGAAATAGCGATTGACAGAATAATCTTGAGCGTATAAGTTGGCGGCATATTTATCTCGACATTTTTCAATTAACTCTGCTGAAAAATTTTTTTCCAGGTTAGATTGAGAGTGCTCGTAATTAGACACTATCTTCTCAAGATTCCTGGTAATAAATTCATTCAAGCTCTTTTTCATTGGTTCTATCCTATCACAAATATCTCGAACCTGATCATCATTGAGAATAGTTCCGTATTCTCGCTGTAAAAAATGTAAATCTGGGAGTTGATAACTGGTAACAGTACCATCAAAATTATCAACGGTAACTTTTTTCCCTTCTTCATTGAGAGAAAATGCTTTCGTGAAGGGCGAAGATTGTTTAGTTGTAGGATTTGGTTGAGAGCCATATTTCCCTATGGAATGAAATGGTTCAGAATTAGAAAAGCGGTGCAGGCTTCCCGTTGCTTTATCGTAAACATAGACCACTGGTTCGCCAGCTTTATCATCTCTTATTTCCAGATCAATGGGGTCATTAAATTCATACCCCCGTGCGGAAGAGATGGAATTAGGCTCGGATGGTTCCGCCGCTTTGGCAATAACTTTACCGGCCCGGCTAGGTGTAGAAACACCACGTTGATTGTCGAGTATATCCGCTGGTCTGAATTGAAAGTATATAAAGAGAGCTGAAGCACTCAATAGTAACCCCATACCGGCATACAGCAGATGTTTTCTCCGAGGTAATTTTGGTTTTTCAAAAAGTGCTGAAGAATCAGAAACAGCAGTACTTCGATATTGCGCTGGAACTTTGTCAAACTTCTGCTGAAGCTTTTCAAGCTCTTCACGAAGTTTTAGATTTTCAGTTAACAAGTTAACCTTCTCTTCAAGACTGTCTAGTTCTGTCGTCATTCTCCGCTGCTCCCCTCCGGCTCATGGTATCCTAATTCTTTTGCCCGCTTCTCATCATCCCGGCTCTGTTTCAAGTCACCTTTCTTCTCCCACGCTTCTCCTCGTAGATGATAGAGATAGGCGGGAGAAAAATCATTAGGGCACAGTTCCAGAGCTGCCGTATACTCTTCAATCGCTTCACTATAACTCTGAAGGCAGGAAAAAAATTCACCATTTCTTTGGTGCAGCAAGGCTTTCCGGCCAACCGATAGTACCTTCCGGTCAGCTGATAAAGTTACCGCTTTATTAAAATCATCAATTCCTGCATCGTTATTACCTAGTTTACAGTGCGCAAGGCCCCGGCTTACCCAATACAATTCCTCCTTCGGATTGATAGCGATAGCTACGTCATAATCACGAATCGCACTTTTATATTCTTTAAATGTAGAGAAAAAATCTCCTCGCCGTTCGTAGGCATCCGCATCTTTAGGATTAAGGCGAATGACTTCATCTAATTCAGCCATAGCCTGTTCGAATTTGTTAGGGAATTCATCATCATATACTTCCAGATGATTTCTCGGGTAGTCTAATACTTGTTCTTTCTGACCTAATTTTCTGGCCTTATTGTAGTGTGAACCATCCGAAATGTAACTGTTATAAATCCCATAGCCCATTAGAGCCAAAATACCCGCAGCCACAAGAGCAGTTAAGCCTTTCACCAAGCCTTCTGGAGCTTTCTCCGATGATGGTTCAGAAGCAGGTGAAACGAGTTTCTCTAATTGGTGAATTTTGCCTTTCAATTGTTTATTTTCTTCTGATAATTTAAGTTCTCGTTCTCGTAAGGAAATATTCTCTGATAACAAGTTAACTTTCCTTTCCAATTCATCAAGTTTTTCTTTGGTCATTTTTCTTAACTTTTTTGCGAAGCCAGATCTATCTCCGTTAAACCGTGAGTATAACGATCGATTAAAGCCATTTGCCTTAAGTGTTCTTGGTCATTTTGAAGTTTTTTGAAGTCTTGATATTCCCTTTTTTTTTTCTTGTAAGTATCAGACAACAGAGTAACTCCATAATCCCAACATGCTCCCACCACTACCCCCCAACCTACACCCAGAGCAATGCCCACAAATATGTTGATCTCAATGTGATAAACATCATTAATTACTGCACTTCCGACCATCCCCAAAAAACAACCAGATGATAATCCAACAATCCGACCATAACAGGGTTCAAGTTCAAGTAGGTAATAAGCGTGATATTTCTGATCTTCACCAATGTAATAATTATGAAGCACCTGTACCTCTCGAAGAAAATCATTCAGATATTCTTTCTTCTGTGGTGTTAAGATTGCTTGATTAGCGGAATGTAATTTAGCGAAATATTTTTCGAGAGTTGCCGAAGGATTGCTAAGGTCAAGAAGGCGGCCACGACCATTATCTTTTTTGCAAATTTGATATAAATCATCCAGAAATCTTTTATGTTTTTCAAAAAGTGCCAAAGGTCCAGAACTCTCTTTGTCAAACTCTTGCTGCAGCTTCTCCAGCTCTTCACGAAGTTTTAGATTTTCAGTTAACAAGTTAACCTTCTCTTCAAGATCATCAAGTTCTGTCGTCATTCTCCGCTGCTCCCCTCCGGCTCATGGTATCCTAGTTCTTTTGCCCGCTTCTCATCATCCCTGCTCTGTTTCAAGTCACCTTTCTTCTCCCACGCTTCTCCTCGCAGGTGGTAGAGTTCCGGCCTATAAAATTTATAGCGATCAGGAAGGAGAAAATCAGAGGAATACCGTTTTGTTACATCGATAGCTGAAGTATAATCTTTGATGGCTTGTTCATATTTCCCTTGACGAAAGAAACATTGGCCTCGCTTCTTATATGAACGAATTTTTTCTGTACCAGAAAAATTACAATTAAAATTTGAACTATATGTTGATGGCTCGAGTGCTTCACTAAGATCGCTAATAGCGTTATCCATATTTCCCAGAGAATAGTGAGCAAATCCGCGAAATTGCAGAGCGCAGCGATTATGAGGATCAAAAGAGATGGCCTTATTGAGATCTTTGAAGGCCAAATCATATTTTTTGGTAAGTTCAAAAGCACTTCCCCTTAGGACGTAGGCATCAACATGTTCTGGATCGTTATCGATTACTTGCGTCAACTCGTCAATGGCTTCTTTAAAGGAATCATCATAATATAAATCTATTGCTTTGTGATAATGAAAACCAGCCGCAATGGAGTGAACACTTTTATAAGTGCCATAACCCAGTGCCATAACGAAACCAGCCGCAACTACATAACTATCCCACTTAGCGAATATTTTGGGATTAGCAGATTTTCCTTCCTTCGGCGATGGCGGTGTTGCCAAATTCAATTTTTTCTCAAGCTGCTGTATTTGCTGCTGTAACTGTTGATTCTCCAGTGATAAGCTCTTTTCACGTTCTCGCGAGGTAATATTCTCTAACAATAAATGGACTTTCCGTTCGAAATCATCAAGTTCTTGAGTCATTTTGATACTCACTTCACTCGCGCATACTTTGGACAGTACATCTCAGCAGCCCTTTTGACAACAAACGAACAGTGATCATTCTCGCAGCAGATGTCAAAAGTACCTCTTTCGTTAAACTCGCCTTCATCATCAGCATCATCAGAACGGCTCTTTTCAAAGACAACGGCACTGCCAGCAGTACGATAACAATTTTCCCCGATAGATGAAAAAAGTTGCCAGGGGACATCAATGATGCTCGCGTCAAACTTTTTTATTTCAGCATTCCCATCCATTACCTTATCTAAGAAACTGTTACTAGGATCGCCACCAATACGGCAAGAAAAATCGTATTTAAAACGTCCCTCTGCACCCTGCAGCTCACCGCTCTGTGGAAAAGATTTAACCATCGTAGCTATAAACTCTTTTTCCCGCTGGAGTCTCTGGCCGCCGTAATGATAGCCGCGGTAAGAAACAACGGCAGTAAGGCTTAACAACGCAGCGAAAGTCAAGAAACCAAAAAAAGATTTTTTTTTACGGTGCTGTTCTGAACTTTTTTGGTTTGAAAGTTCTTCCGCTGTACTCTGAATACCAGTTCGGTCATAGTGGTGTTGAATGGCATACTGGAAAACATGTTCCGCCACATCCAAGCCATAACTATTAACTATGTCAGCGACAATTTTATTGTTTAAGCTATTCAGTAATTGGAGCATATAATCCTGCACATTACTGACAGAGGCTTTTTTAGACAGATATGATGAATTTTGTTTTGCAGATTCTAGTATGGTCATGGCTACTTGAAGAGGTTTCCCTTTGTACAAACTAAAAATTTGATTAATAATAAAAGTATAATCACTGCGAAAAGAATCACCAGCCCATTTGAGAAGATCACTCTTAAACTGTTCTTTCTCCCTTCGTCCCTTCTTCGGTCCACAATATTGAGAAACTTCTTTCTCCAATTCTGAGACTTTAGCTCGCAAGCCGGTGATGTCTTGAAGATACTGCCGCTCTTTCTCTTGCAGCTCGATATTTTCTGCCAACAGATTAGCGCGCTGTTCTAAATCATCGAGTTCTTTGCTCATGGTGTGGTCAGGCCAACTCTTTGTTTTATCACTGCTTCCATTCCAAAGTCTTTTGCTGCTTTTTCTGTTTCCCCTTTTGCCTGCCAGACTAAAGCTCTATTGTGGTAGGCGTAAAAAAAGTTTTGGTTTAAAGCGATGGCTTGGTTGTAATCGGACAAGGCAGCAGCGTACTCTTTCTGATTATAGTGAGCAATGCCACGATTGTTATACGCCTCAACATTATCGGCATTGAGCGCAATGACTTGATTAAAATCATTGATAGCAGCCTCATTATTATTAGCTCGTAATTCTGCCTGACCATCTTCAAAATAAGAATTCATTCTTTGACGTTGGACTACTCGATATACGCCGTAACCACCAGTAGTAGCTAACACTGTTCCCGCCAGCAGCAATAAACCGTGTCTCTTGAAAAACGATGAAACACGATTTGCCGTCTGATGAAAATATGAGGTTCTTACGACAGAATGAGTTGTGATTATCGAAGCGGAAGGTAATTCTGGTGAAGGTAGTGAAGGCAAAATGGGAGTTGCTGCTCCTGTAAATTGAATGGGTTCTATTTCCTGTCTTTTCTCCAGATCTATGTCCATATAAGTATCGCCATCAACAGTAATGTTCATGATTCTTTTGTGAGGGTAATAAATCGTCAGCTGATAATTTCCACCCGGTAATTTTCTTTCGCAGAAGCCATGGGCAGCTTCTTGGGTATGATAAGTGGAACCATAGCGATAGGCTGTTGTCATATAAACAATTTCTTTCCCATTAGATACTTCAATTTGGACTCCCTCCCGATGATCGAAACTGCGATTAGGAGAAGTTACTAAAACGCCCAAAACCCCCTCTTTAAAATCACTCAAACTAGCTACTGGTGTTCTCTTTAAAAAGTCAATTTCTTCTTTGAAAATATCCAGTTCTAATCCCAAAGATTTGATCTTAGATTCAAGTGAACCATAAACCTCCTTTTCTACCTTTTCAAGATCAGTTTTCAAAGATTCAATCTCAGAATAATTTGATTCAACTTCATGGTGTAATACCTCCCCTACCTGATCAAGATTTGTTCTTAAAGATCCAATCTTAGCATGATACTGCTGGAGTTCACGTAGAATCTCCCGTAAGACGTTCCCATATTCCTGCTTTAATCCTTGTTCTTCTAGTGCTCGGAGTAAGGCAGCAACTTTCTGTTCCAAAGTGTCAAGGGCTGTGGCCATTCTTTATTGCTACTCTTGAGCACGGATGAGTTTTTCTTCTCTGCTGAGAATGATTCTCGCTAACGTGTTAAAATCAAGAGTAATGTATTCTTCTTGTGTCATGCCTGCCCAACAAACCAACACCCGATACCGTCCGCCAGGGAGTTTTCCCTTACTTTGGCAATATCCCTCAACTTTTGATCCTAGAGAAAAGAGGGACTCTTTTGGACCAGTTCTCAGACAGAAACTGATTTTATTTTCAACGCAATACACATAAACTTCTGCTCCGTTAACGCGACCACTATTATGATAAACTTCTACCCCCAACACCCCAGGATTACAATAGTGTTTATATTCAGTTACTTCAGCTGCTGGCTTCCTGTTGTGTTGCTCTAAAGCCTGCTTAACAGCCGATAATTCCCCATAACAGGTCTTCAGTAAGTCAAAAATATCTTGTAATACCACGCCGTATTCTGCTTTCATGCCTGTTTCATTGATTTTAGTCAATAAAGCATTAACTTTCCCTTCTAAGTCGTCAAGTTCTGCGGTCATTTTTTGCTCCCGTTTTCTGCAAGAATGTATCTTGGTATTGCACTTTTTTGTGAAGAAAGATGTATCTCTGTTAAATCATGAGCATAATGGTTAATGTGAACGGTTACCTCTTGCTGTTCTTTGTCAGTCTGACGTTGTTTATAATCTTCGTATTCTCTTTCTTTTTTGAGGTAGGTATCGGACTGAGTAGTTCTATAACCACTCACTGCACCAACCATTGCCCCTAAACTAAAACCACAAAGAAAACCTATAGAAAGGCCTAACATCATATCAATGCCAAGAGTGTAACAAATTCCTGATGCCGCTGATGTCCCTATTAAAGTTCCGATTATACCTCCCCCCAACCCCCCTAAGGGTTCAAGAGAGGGGCAGTGTTGGTGATAATCATTAACGTAATAATTATGAATTCTGCTTGCTTTTCCAAGAAAAATGAGCAAAGTATTTTTCCCCTTTGATGCTAGAAGTTCTTGATCTGCCGGATGTAATGCTGAAAAGTATTTTTCGACGTCTTTTTTCGACGGACTTGTAATGGTCCCAATTTTATAACTATACTCTTGTTTGTAAATTGTATATAAGTCTTCAAAAAAGCTTTTATGTTTTTCAAAAAGTCCCGAAAATTTAGAATCAGAATTCGGCTTATATTGCGCCGGGACTTTGTCAAACTCCTGCTGAAGCTTTTCAAGCTCTTCCCGAAGTTTTGAATTCTCAGCTAATAAACCGACTTTCCGTTCTAAATCATCAAGTTCTTGAGTCATTTTTTTACGTTCGTCCGGCCAACTTCTCAATTTCTCTCAGTACAGGCACTACTTTTTTTTGTAATTCCAAAACAGCTGGTTGGATATCTTTTTTTCCTGTGTTCTGCACCAACTCCTCAAGAAACTGGGCATACTGTGCGACCTGTTCATCTTCTACTTGCCCTAAAATTGGCTGAAACAAAGGTTTGTTGACGGGATTTTCAACATGGGCTTTCTGCGCCAGCTGATATAACTGCTCCAGCTCTGCCAAGCCTAATCTTTTGCCGATGTCTTGATACGAGCGCAGCTGGTGAAGGTAATCGGGGACCGTTTGCAATGTTTCTTTAAAGTCGTTAACAGATGGAAATCTTGTATCTGGATCAATTTTCATGGCTGTTTCCGCTACTTTACATAACCGTTGATCTCCTATTACTTTGAATAGTTCATAGGCAACCTGACCCAGAGAAAACTGGTCGGACTTGGCCGTTGCAACTTTTATCCCTCTCCGGAGAACCTCCAGTGAAGCATAGGCGGGATTACCACGTGCGAGGGTAAAAATAATTTCCCTGGAACCACTATCTTCAGCATCCCCAGTATCGGTAACACCAAATTTTGCGAGCTCCGATTCTAAGCTCGTTTCCTTCGTTCTAACTCTTGCACAGTTCGAGTAAAAATTATCAATCTTAGACTTAAGCGGCGATTCCTCCAACACTTTTGCTATACCAAAGTCAGACAAATACACCTGGCCGTCTTTATCAATGAGAATATTCCTTGGATGAACATCGCGATGGAGAACTCCTTGGGTATGAGCATAGTGCAAGCCCTCAGCTACGAGGACGATTATTTTTTGGGCACTGGAACTGTCTATCTCTCGTTCTTTGCGAAGGTAGACACTCAGATCATGGTCAAGAAAATCTGTTACGAGAAAACAGATATTCTTTTTTGGATCTATACCCACTTCATACGTATGGAGTATATTAGGATGGTCTAATCTCTCTGTTAATGCCCCCTCTTGGAAGAATTTGTCAATACTGCTGGATGTACTGCGGTGCTTGGATAACAACTTTTTTATGGCGACAGGTTGATGGTTACTTTTTCTCTCCGCCTTCCAAATTTCCCCAAATCCTCCTTTAGCGACATATTCGATTACCGTATAAACATCTGCTTTCCCTTTAATTTCCCATCCTTTTAGTTCTTCTTCATAGTCCATGGTTATTACCTCGTTAGGTTTAGTAAAGTTATCGTTGGCCCAACATACTCGCCAACTTTTTGACAATCAAAAAGAAGTTCCTGCTTGAAAGTTCTTAGATCTATTTCGTATATGCCCTGTTCTCTGGAAGGATCCCTATTTCCATAGGTAACATAGGCATGAACGCCCGTAACTAATCCCCCGACACCACCCTTATTTCCAGGAATCTTCCCTCTTTCGGAGCTATGATAAGATTTTACTTTTTCCCAAGAAGCAACCTTGCCTTTAGCCTTCTCATTTATTTTATGAATAGCTGCCGTACCACCATGAGAACAGAGAAGGTGAAAAATTCTTTCTGGTACACCATCTCTAAGTAAATTCTGATAGAATCCATCCATAAAAATAATGTTTTCTTTTATTTTTTCATCGCCATCTAATCTTTCTAAGCCCTCTTTGTACTTCCCGATTGACGCAGCCAGAATATAGGCATTTTTTTTTATGTTTCTCTTAGTGGAAACATAGATGTTCTGATTATCAAATACGATACTTTCTAATGAGTCCTGATGAGAGGAGGTAAATTTTCCAATTAATTTTTCCTGAAGAGGAGAATAGACAAAAATAGATCTACCCACGATAAAATATAAATTGTGATCTTGTGGATTTAGCTTTACGCCCCTCACCGGGCCATCATTTGGTTTAGGAGAATAGAACACTTTCTGTTCACCAGTATTAATATTAGTAGCAACTAGACCATAAAGATCATGGGTAAGGAAAACTTCTTTTCCAGCGGAGACCAAGGAGTTAATTCTGTATTGTTTTACTGTCCCATCAACAGAAGTTCGTGCCAGCGGTACTGTTAACGGATAACTTTTAATGATGGTGAACGTTTCCGGCTCAATGAGAGTATAATCTTTCGTAAACCCACAGGCAATGAAATCTTTTCCATCAAGTGTGATCATCGTAACACAGCGAATTTTATCATCTTTAGTTCTACCTTCAAAAGGAACTACCCTTCGCTCTAACGAAGAAACATCCAAGGCAATGAGTTTCTGTTTTTTGTCTTCCGTTGACCAGACGGGCACCAGTACTTCCGTATGCCTTCGTTTTCCGGTGTTATACCCAGCCACAATTTGCGGAGAAGAAAGTGTGGGAGTACGATGAGCAGAACCAGGAAAGCCAAAGACAGGAATAAGAGGATTATCTACAAACCGTTGATGAAGTTTGACATGAGCCCGCTTACACTCCTGAAAAAGGTTTCTGGTAACTTCATCCAATTTCTGCCGTTGTGGAATCACCCGAAAACCTTGCTCTGTCCAACTGATGGTATGATCATCAACAAAGCAAAGGCCTTGGCCAGCCGGAAGATCGTAGTCTAGACCCAGTTCCGTGTAATAGCCACTGGTGACATTCATTTTTTCATCGAAGATACTTCTAAGGAGATCTAATACTCCTTCTCCAGCATGATCCAATAAATCTTGTTTTCCTTTTCTGTCTATATAAAAATTACGCAATTCGCCTTTCATGCGATTGTAGAGCGTGTTATAATTATCTTTGAGCCAAGTAGCGAATTCATCGATTCTTCTCTGGTCTTCCGTTGCTAATAGTTGCAGAGATACTTTAGTGAAATTTGGGAGTGGGTAACTGTCATGATCTCCCACGACCCCGGTGTAGATAAGACAAGATGATGGAAGAGGAATGTCTTTATCGGTATTCAATAAAGTCATCAGTCTTTTCCGTTCAATAGCTAGGGAAACAGAACTGCCTCTTAACTCAGGTACAACGCTCAGAATCGCGTTAAGATTATTCTCAGAGCAGTTAGAATTGACAATGAGCAGTTTACTGGATGCTGAAACTTCTTTATTTTTATCGAAAAACTCTCTCATTTTGTAGGCGTATCTCATCACGATGGGAAGAGTTGCCGGTAATGCCACATTCATTCTCAAAGGCTGATCAAAATCGCCGGCAGTTCGCATCATATTAACCTCTTTTAAAATCTGATAGGCTGTTATAAAATCACCCAAATAGTCGGCTTGAACCATAGAAATTGGTTTTTTCTTTTTTTTCCTTTTTTCCTCATATTCGCGGTATGATTTGTGCCCTTCTCTTTCCAGCATTGATTCCAAATCAGCAAAATGACTGACAAGTTCTGTTCCATTCAGAAAAGGCAGAGGTGTATCTGCTCCAACATTAAGAATAATGACATCAGACTGGTTCATAAAAGTGCTAAAATGAGGATAGGCCTGAACATCCATGATAACCTTATAACCTGGAACAGCGCGAAAGAGCGTTTCAACATGACTCTTATATTGCTCTTTAAAGGAACCACCATGATCATAAAAACTGATACTCTCAACATTATCTTTGAGTTCAGAAAAACCCTGCATGACACGCTCAGTAACGTCTCCCGGTCCAATGATTCCAATACGGAGTTTTGCCATGGATACAAGCAAATCTCACCCCTCTTAAATCATAAACTAGAGTACAATATATAAACCTTTCTTTATTTTAACTACTTCATGGTAAACCATTCTATTTCTGTGCTTTTACCCATAAAATCTGAAAATATTTCTGATAAATTTCAGCCATTTCTTTGATTCTAATGACAATGAGAATACATCTATCCGCATTGAGCGACATGATACTTAATTCATCACCACAGATAACCGTGGCCACAGGAGAATTAAACTCGGAGTCTAAATATCTGGCTTCGGTGTAGGGGAGAGTGTTGAGAAACTTAATTCTTTCAACGGCATTACTGTTATAGAGGTGATACATCCATTGCTTTTGTTTGGCCCTCTTCTTATGAATTACATTCTGGAAATACTCCCCAACCAGATCTATGGCCATTTTAGGTATGCCAAAAGCATAAATATTTTCTCCAAGGTCCAGATAATGATGAAAAATGTTTCGAATAGCTGAGATGCTTTCATAAACTTCCACAACGCTATTTTTTTGTGAAAGTTGATGTTCCAGCATGAATTGCGGCAGAAGCGCTTTCAATTTCAATTCTTTCTCTAGAAGTAGCGTAACCAATATAGACGGTTCAGCCCCCCTAAAAATCCGTTTCAGCTGTTCCACGTACTCGCTGACAAGACCTTTCGCTTTTAATCGCTCTAAGGTGCCATAGACATTGGCCCGATGCAGGCCGCTTTTCTTTGAAATCACCGTGACGGTATTGGGACCATCTTTTAACAACGTAAGATAGACTTTAGAATCGTTCTTGCTTAAGCCCAATTCTCCTAGAAGCTGCTCTTTGCTGAGGTCTGCTGCCATGGGTGAGAGATCAATTATAGTTTCAAGTATATATATCTTTCTTTCAGTGTTGCTCTGTTTACTACAGCAATTCAGGATAAAATATAAAAGAGTGTAGTAGTAACCACTACGACCTACACAAAGTACAGACCAGCCCTTTCCTAGGCTTCCTAGATATTTAAACGATAATTGTGTGCATACTCCTGCAACTGGTCTATTACCACCAGCACTTTATTCTTAAACGCAACATTCTCCTGCGAAAGATACCCCAAAACCCCTTCCTGCAATGAAGTTCTCAGCGCAAATTCAAGATCTTGCAAATAAGCATGATCAGCTTGGGAATAAAACTGTGGCGGCTGCCGCAAGAGAACCGGGAATTGGTCTAATTTATCCTCCCAGGTAATATTCTGACTAACAAGCTTGTGCAGTTGAATAAAAAGCTGATTTTGAGGATGATGTTTCTCCAAATATTGAGAGATATCAAACTGAGCTGGCCGTATCACCA
>JAHFRS010000059.1 GCA_023266155.1 archaeon | reverse complement strand
GAACTTCCTGAACCTGCCACCCTAATGCAACTCCAACCCGCTTCATTAAACGCCTTGACCAATTCCCGCTCTCCCCGGGTGCCTTTGGCTTTTTGGTTGATCATATTGTGAAAGAAAGGATTTTTCTATTTAAGGTATTCGTTTTTTTAGAGGATATTATCTTCATTACTCGTTTCTTCTGCAGAGTGGTGTTAAGTCTTTCCATTACAAAAATGTCCTCGACCACGGCCAGAACCGGGACTTTCAGAGCTGTGAGGTCAAGTAGTGCAGGAGCGAAGCGATGAGGAACACAGAAGTTTTTACTGCACTATCAATAGTGGGTGGCGGGGATTGTGGACGAAGAGCAGCCAAAGGCTGCTAAAAATATTTTTTCTCTGTGTGCATCCCCCCGTGACGCTCTCGACGTAGGTTTCGCATGGATTTCGACCTGATGGTGCAAGAAATGAAGCAACGACTTCATTTCACACAAAATTGCCGGGCAATTTTGGTGCACCAAAGCGATCGTTGTCGCTTTGTGTGCTGCACAGAAATACGATAGTTTTCGTATTTCTTGTGCTAAACAAATACGAAAGAATTAAAACTATCTTCTTTTTTAATCCTCTCATGCTTAAAAAATCCATCTCTTCCTTGGAACTTGCGGCACTGGTCAATGAACTACAGGTCTTAGCCGGAAGTAAAATCAGCCAAATCTATCAGCGCGAGCAGGAATTGCTGCTGGAACTTCATGTTCGAGGAGCGGGAAAGAACTTTCTTAAAATTATCCCGGGGAAATGGCTCTGCCTGACGAAAATTAAAAATGTCCCGCTGACCCCATCGAGCTTCTGCATGCAGCTGCGAAAGTATCTAGCCGGAGCGATTCTGAAGTCCGTGCACCAGAAAGGTTCAGAACGGATCGTGATGATGGACGTCGAAAGTAAAGAGCATTATTCTATCATCGTGGAATTATTTTCGAAAGGGAATTTTATTCTTACTGACAGGCATGAAATGATCATTGCCGCACTGGAACAGCAGGAATGGAAAGATCGAGTCATTGAGCCCGGCAAAAGATATCTTTTTCCCGTGGTGCCGGCAGTGGACTGGAAAAGCCTTTCTGAGCGGGAATTACGCGCCTTGCTTCAGGCCAGCGGGAAGCGTGATCTGGTGACATCTTTAGCAACGGATATCGGGCTGGGTGGAGTGTACGCAGAAGAACTCTGTCGGCGGAGCGGCGTGGATAAAAAAGTCGTGCCTACTGCAATATCTCAGAGTGATAGTGCCGCCCTCAATGCGGGCCTGGTGAGGTTCCTTCAGGAAATCAAGACACCACAGGGATTTGTGTATCCTGAGCAGGTTACGCCTATTTCCCTGC
This sequence comes from archaeon, assembly GCA_023266155.1. Lineage (GTDB taxonomy): Archaea > Nanobdellota > Nanobdellia > Woesearchaeales > GW2011-AR9 > JAHFRS01. The sequence continues at coordinate 5,625 of JAHFRS010000059.1, read as the reverse complement.
AAGGAGAAGTGCCACTGAGGGAAACTTCCACCTATAATGAAGCAATGGATTCCCTCAATCCTTTTCAGGCCGAGTCCCCTTATGAGAAGAAAATTGCCGGGCTGAATCGCATTATCGCCGGGCAGGAAGAGGCGGTGAAAGAACTACAAATTAAAATTACGGAAAATACCAGAAAAGGACAACTACTATATGAAAAATATCTTCCTTTGCAGAAATTGTTGTCAATTGTGCAGGAATTGCGGAAAAGCCATAGTTGGTGGGAGGTTGCCACGGAATTAAAGAAAGAAAAGAAAATAAAGAAGATCGATTTAGAGCATAAGACAGTGGTTATTGATCTGTAAGTGAGAAGTATGTAAGTGAGAAGTATCAACATCGATGAAGCCAAGAAGAATGATGAATCAAAAAAGAATGACCAACGCATGATCCAAAATTCTTTTATTTTTCTGGAAAGAATCGGCCCGGGCCAAGAACGCCGCTGGTGGAGCCAGGGAATTAACGATTGGTCTGATTTTCTGAAAGCGGAACGAATCGCGGGCTTGAATCCTCAAAGGAAAGCATATTATCATCGCCGAATTCAGGAAGCACAACAAGCCTTATTACAAGAACAGCCAGCGTATTTCGTAGGAAAATTACCGGCTAAAGAAATGTGGCGATTATATCCTTTTTTTCGTGATGAATGCTGTTTTCTGGATGTGGAAACTGATTCTCAGGGGAAAATTATGTTGGTGGGTGTTTCTAACTATTATAATACCACTCATTTTGTTCAAGGTTTCAATTTAGATAAAGCTGCGCTGGAACGGGAACTGGCGAAATATAAATTGCTCATTACTTTTAATGGCAGCTCGTTTGACCTGCCAAAATTAAAGGCACAGTTTACGATCATTCCCAGAATTCCTCACATTGATTTAAAACCGTTGTGTGTAGCTCTGGGGTTGAAAGGCGGTCTGAAAGCAGTGGAAGAATTACTTGATCTGAGAAGGCCAAATCATCTACAGGGGCATCCAGTAGAGCTTTGGAAAGCCTTTCATGCTTCAGGTGATCGCGAATATTTAGATCTGTTAATTGACTATAATGCTGAAGATGTAGAGAACCTTAAAGCGGTGATGGAGGAGGTTTACCGGCGAAAAAAGGCGCAATATTCCTATCTGCGCAAAACCGAATGATTTATATACTGAGAGGATTTTATTCCTTATCAAGAGAGGTGATAGTTACATGGCTCATAAAAGAACACAATTTGAACTTCATCGGGTTGCTCATTATACTTTTTTTGTTGGTTTATTAGTTGCCATCGTTGCGGGAATGTTTGCAGATCTCTTTAGGCCCGAAGTGCTCCTTACTACTTTAGTGATTTTGGGTTTCATTGTTGGCGTATTTAACCTGACGACGAAAGAAACAGTCCCCTTTCTGATTGCCGCCATCGCCTTAATGTTAGCAGGAATTGTTAATTTAGGGTTGATTCCCGTGGTGGGGATGGCTCTTAGACGAGTCCTTAGTAATATTGTTGTCTTTGTTGTTCCTGGTGCGATTCTGGTGGGATTGAAAGCCATCTGGAAATTGGCAGCGGATTAAAATGTTACGTAAAGATATCAAGTGTCCCCACTGCCAGAATCAGGTCGTGGCGTTTGTCTTTTCTGGTTTGAAGAGTGTGTATTGTCATTTTTGTAAGGAAAGATTGGGCGTTTGAATTGTTATTTTTCTGTGGATATTAATGCGAGGTAAAAATAATTGGATAGTTGTAAATTGGCTGGCACATCATTTTAAAGATGTTAATCTTCGTATCCTAGCTGTCGGGCATTTAATCAGTAAATATATTACTTCCAAGTACTAACCACAAAAAAGTTTATAAACTAGCTCTATTTTAAGCTTTACAACACACCATTTGGGGCTCAACATGACTATTGAAACTGTTGTAGGCACATTAGCAGAAGCGTACAAATCACTTCGTCCAGAGAGTATTCTTCACGCTGATGAATTGATGAAAGAGCGACAAACGAATAAAAGATTGCGTCACCAAGATTTCTATACTGCCGATGGTGAAATCTATTTTTTACAAGGGAGGAAAAAGGTTCCTACTTTGGCGATGACTCGAGGAAGCTCTAACCCCTTATTTAAGGATTCTACGATTGACGCGTATTGTCAACAACTGACTAAAAACCACAATTATCACCCTACTGCTGACGAAATTTCGCGAGCACTTCACGCACCAGATACGGTGGTAGTTGATCTTACGAAATTAGGATTAGAAAAAGGTATTGAAGAAGAATGTAGTTATCTTACGATTGATACTCAAAACTATAACGGATTAGATCCAGAAGAACAGAAATTAGCTGAGCGAGTCTATGGCAAAGGCAGAGATTTTGGTCTAACTATGAAAATGCTTGCTAAGGCTGGTATAAATGAAACGCGAGTGTTTGTTTTAAATCCTGGCTATGTTCGTATCCATGCCGCAGGAAATTCATTCGGCCGGGCTTCGTGGCTGTATTCTTTTGATGACTCCCATTTCGTTGCCAGTGATTGTAGGGTGGGAGAACCTGAAGCTCTTCGCGGGGTACGTCGGAAAATCATCGTATCAGGAAAATGCTAAATGGTCATCCACCCGACACTCTTGTCGTCATTATCTTAGGAATTTCGACGTTATCGTTATGCTGTCGAACAAATACGTCAATTCTACTCTTACCCTCTTAAAAAATAAATGGGCCTGCCCGGACTTTCTTGGATTTGTTCCACTTCGAACCGGGGATCTACTCCGTACTTAGCATGACGATACTGTCCGTCCAGCAAAGCCGTGTATGTAAGGGAGTTGTCATCTGCAGTCTTCTGTGCTCAAAGATAGCCGCTAGACCACAGGCCCACGAAGAGGCTAAAAGCCAGATGATTTATAAATATTAATCTCTCTGAGTGAGAAATATGGGTATCTATGAACCAGCCGAGGATTCGTACTTCCTGCAGAAATTTGTCAGGGAATATTCTTTAGGCCGAGTGCTGGATATGGGCACGGGTTCGGGAATTCAGGCGTTAACCTCGGTTACGAACCCTAATGCCCAGCAGGTTCTGGCGGTTGATGCCGATAAAATGGCTGTTGCCGCACTGGAACAACAGCGAAAACAACAAAAAATCCGGAAATTGACAGTTCTGCACAGTGATTTGTTTTCTCAGGTATCAGGGAAATTCAATCTCATCATTTTCAATCCTCCCTATCTGCCGCAGGATCAAGGGATTACCGATACGGCGATTTATGGTGGGAAAAAAGGCTGGGAAATCTCTGAGCGGTTCTTCCAGCAGGTTTCAGGCTATCTTTTTCCCGACGGCAAAATCCTGTTTTTGTTTTCGTCGCATACCGATAAAAAAAAGATCGATGAGATCATCCGGACAAAGCTGCTGCTGTTCACGGAGCTGGAACAACAGAAAATCTCGTTTGAGACTCTCTACATTTACTTGATTGAAAAAAGTGCGCTGTTGCGAGAGCTGGAAAAGAAAAGCATTCAGCAAATCACCTATTTTACTCGTGGCAAACGGGGAGAAATCTATACTGGCATCATCGATAAAAGCCAGTTCATTAAAAGTCATCTTCCCCCGCGAAAAGATTTGATTCACGTGGCGATTAAAATAAAACGGTCAGAAAGTCAAGCCATTGGTATGGTGAACAAAGAAGCTACTTGGCTGCAGCGGGTGAATGAGAAAGGTCTAGGTCCCCGACTCATTGCTGCCGGCAACGATTTTGTCGTCTATGAATTTGTCACGGGCGACTTTATCCTGGACTGGATCGGGAAAAGTACGAAACAGGAGATTTTTAAAGTGATCTTTCATCTTTTGCAGCAGTGTTTTATTCTTGACCAGATGAGGATCACCAAAGAAGAGATGCATCATCCCCATAAGCATATTTTAGTGACGAGGCTGCAGCAGCCGGTGTTGATTGATTTTGAACGCTGTCATGAAAGCACGACGCCGCAAAATGTGACTCAGCTGGTAGAATTTATTGGCCGCATCAGGAAAGAACTGGGGGAGAAAGGGCTGATGATGAACGAACAAACTCTGCGTTCCCTTTCACAGGCTTACAAAAAAGATCAAACTGCCGAGAATCTACAGAAGATTATTAAAGCACTTTCAGGACCATGAACCAAACACTATGAACTACACTGACATCCCCATTTTAATGTACCATGAAATTAGCGAGTTAGATAATCCCTGGTGCGTTTCTCCTGAAGATTTTGCACAGCAGATGAAGTTTCTGCAGGAGCAGGGATATAAGACGATAAGTTTAACGCAGTTGCGTGAAGGGCTGGGAGTACAAAAAGAGGTCACAGAAAAATTAATTGCCATTACCTTTGACGACGGCAGAAAAGGCGTTTATGATGTTGCTTTTCCCGTTCTGCAAAAATATGGCTTTACTGCTATGGTCTATGTCGTTCCCGATTGGGTGGAAGGGAAATCTGTTCCGCTGCTGGAACAATATTCTGCGTTCATGAATTGGCAGGAACTGCAGGAGCTTCATAAAGCCGGCTGGGAAATAAGTTCCCATTCGTGCTCACATCAAAATCTCACATCGTTATCGCCGGAATCCGTGCCAGCAGAATTACAGCGAGCGGAAGATCTCATTAGGCAGAAATGCGGGAAGGAAGTGCGGCATTTTTCCTATCCCTTTGGCGAATATACGCCGGACGTGCTGAACCTGATCAATTCTCGCTATGTCACTGCCGTGACGATGGCTCAGGGGTTTGATAAATCTTCCGGAAGATATGCTCGGCAGGGAATCATGAGGGAAACGTCACTTTCTTTGTTCACAAAATTACTGAGGCGGCCGAGAATTTCTCTTTCCATGATCGTCAAAAATGAAGAACAATTTTTGGGAGAGTGTCTGCAGTCCGTGCAGGGAGTCGTGGATGAAATTATCATTGTTGATACCGGCAGTACGGACGGAACAAAAACGATCGCCGGGAAATTTACGGACAAGATTTATGATTTTACCTGGTGTGACGATTTTGCCGCGGCGAGAAATGCAGCCTTACAATATGCTACTGGCGATTGGATTCTCTCACTAGATGCCGATGAAGTTCTTGATCAGAAAGAGCAGGCCCTTATTCTGGATGCTGTCAATAACTGGGATATTTCTGCCTATCGCATCATGACCAGAAATTACAGCAACGAATCTTCCATCAGTGGCTGGATTCCTGTCCTTTCTGGAGATGCTTTTGCTCAATCTTTTTCTGGCTGGCATCCCTCATTGAAAGTGCGGTTATTTCAGCGTGATGAGAAAATTAAATTTGCCGGAAAAATCCATGAATTGGTTGATGAGGCTTTGGAACACGCAGGTGGAAAAATAGCTTCATTACCTGTTTCAGTGCATCATTATGGGGCACGCAAGGGAAATCAACGGGAAAAACTTGAAAGCCATCTTCACATTCAACAGGAAAAAATAAAGGATGATCCTCTGAATGCCAAAGTGTATTATGAGTTGGGAGTGCAGCTACTTCATTTAGGGCAGTTGACAGCTGCAGAAAAAGCTTTGGATGAATCCCTTCGTCTGGATTCAGAACCATTACCGCCGCTCCTCCATTTGGCACTGGTTCAGCAGAAACAAGGAAATTATGATGTTGCCCTCAAAACCTATCAGCACGTGCTGCTCAA
>JAHFRS010000160.1 GCA_023266155.1 archaeon | reverse complement strand
TGACAAGATCGCCATTAACGCCACGAGAAACAGTATCGCCCGTAAAAAAAGACTCAGGGGTATATTTTCTATGCATATCTTCTGGCGCGGTTTCTCGTCGTTCAATGATATACGCAAATGAAGCAGGGTCTCGAGGAACGTCAACGACTTCTCCTTTTTCATTTTTCCCGCTCAGTAAGAGGGGCATTTGCTCAACGACTTGACCCTGAAATTCTCTATATCGTTCTTTACTTTGTGCGCTTAATTTTGATGTCATTGTTGTAATCCTCCTTATTTACCATCTAAAACAAGTGTTTATTTATAAACTTTTCCATAAAATAACCACTATCGAGTAATTCTTAAGAATTATGCAACACTGCACCACCCGGTTTGTGTTATAACTACCACTATAAAGTAAAAATGATAGAAAGATTTATAAAGGAAGTCTCAAATAACCGTAACTGAGAAAACTTATGGTAACCATCCCCCATGCTCGAGGACTATGTGAAGAGCTTTCAACAAGAGTACAAAATTTAATCGTAGCAGCACCAACTGAGCAAATGGCTCCCAATGGAATTCATAAACTAACCCGATACGACCTATTTGATGGCGAGAAGAAGTTAGGCACAGTTGAAGTAGTTTTTTTCGAACGACAAGGAACTTGGCAGATAGAACATATTGATTATAATGGAATCATGCCTGGGTATTTACGCGAGAAAATAATTGGCTTGACAGCGACATCGGTCCCAACGCTTGAAACTTCAGATCTTCATTACTTACGGGCAGATCTTTACGGAGATAATACTGGGTCTAAGCCATTATACCGCCATGACGGACACGATTTACGCCTGGCAGATCATGAAGTAAATGGAAAACAGAGAAGAGTTTTCCCGGAGGATACATTTCTAAAATTATTGGACTAAGAGGAATTTAAACCATGGGTTCAGGCTACATTGAAGGACATCCAAAAATTGAACAACAGTTGTGGAAGAATTTAACAGAGAGCGGTCTTCTGGAGAAGATTTTATCAAAGAGTGAACATGCTGTCGAACCATCAGAATACACCCATGCTAAGATTTGGTCTGAGCTGAATACTGGCCTTGATTATAAAAGTGGTTTGTGGCTGCAACCCCAGATTCATGCCCCAACCTTTAATGCTCAGAGCGGAACACGCGTTGCTCGTCAACCAGTTGTCCCAAAATTGTATCGTTTAAGTGGATCGACGCATGAGCAACTGGCAATAGCACAACGTATCTGGGAAGGAGTGAGCCACGATGATGTCTACCAAATGACTCTACAACAGCTCACGAATTTTATAGAGCGAGAACGTCAAGGCTGGCTAACAGTAGATAGAGCAATAATTTTCCGAAAGCTTTATCCCGCAGTACAAGAACATCGAGTAGAAATGGAACTTATGCCTCTTTCCGCATCATATCGCGTGCGAGTTCAAGAATAATTCTTATCTCTTAATCTCAAACCTCGTAAACTCCCCCTGATATTTCTCCATCGTCGTTTTCACGTCATTTATTTCTGACCGTGGCGGCCCTTTCCAGCACCAGGCCAATAATCTTTTGATGTCCGTTTCCTCACCTTCCAGCACTGCTTCCACTTCCTGATAATCGTCAGAATTCTTCACCCAGCCGGTGAGGCCAGCTTGATTGGCAATTTTAGCGAAATAATAACGAAAATTGACACCCTGAACTTTTCCCTTGACGATGATGTGGGCGCGGATCATACTTTTCTCCGTAACAGATCATATTCTTCTCGTGACAAATCAATCTGCTTAAGGATTTCTGATAGTAATCCTTTTCCCAATTCTTCATCTCCATGTACAGGAACCACAGTTTTTCTCCCATCAGTATGAATATAACGTACATGACTTCCTACCTGATGAACCTTCATAAAACCTAATTTTTCAACTATCTTACAGAGTTTTCTTCCAGAAATAGGAATTAACTTAGGCATGTGCTTTCATTTCTACTTGCTGAAGGCCGACAAATTTAAGTGGAGTCAGCTCTTCAGTTTCTGATTCAAGACAGACTTGGATTGCTTCCCAAATTTTTTCCATTACCTGCTCAATGGTTTTTCCTTGAGTATAGCAGCCGGGAATATCAGGGACTTTAGCTACGTAAATCCCATCTTCATCTTGCTCTATGAGAACAAGGAAAGTTTGCATTTCCATATTTTCTATAAAAGATATCAATCTATTTAAATCTTTTGTGATTGACAATCACCAACGAACAACTTTGTTTCTAGAAAATAGTTTTGGCATTGTTCACTCAGCTGTCCATATCGAGAACATTCTTTGATGGTGATATCGTACCCGGAAGGATCTTGTGAAGCAACATCAAGACATTGCCGACAGCAGGACTGGAAGTTATGTTGTGGCGTACAGGCAATCGTCAGCAGACCGAGGATCGACAGTGTTACAATGAGTATTATTTTCATGTACAGGGTGAAGATAGTGCTCAGAAATTTATAAAGATGTCGTTCGCTCCCGGCCACTCTACAAGAACGCCTTCGCCTTCTCCATCAGCGGCATGATTTTTTCTACTTCTTCTTTCATGAGCCGGCCCATCTTTGCAAATGAATACTCACCACTGGCATTCTTATTTTCACGGCTGATCTGTAGTTTTGGCGTGCCATCATTATAGGCAAACACGGAAACAGTAATTCTGCTCCTCTCAAAATCCAGAGCCTCTGAAAACAATTCTTTATCCAAACTTTTGTCAAATCCGGGCATAGTTATTCCTCCCTGAATGCCAGGGAATGATAGCTGTTTAAAAACGTATTGGTTTTTTTGAGTCTTGTGAACTACCACAAGTTTCACTGCAGCTCAACTCGAGGGGTTCAGCAGGCGCCGTGTACTAAAATAATTCCAATTGGAATCAAAAAGTTCCATTACTATAAACTATTTTCGGCTAAAACTTACCAACATTCCTTACCTCAATCCGATCTTCAATAAACCCCATCTTACGCAGAGTTTTCTTCTGACGTTCTGTCCGGCAGATAATTTTTTTTGCACTGCGAAGATTTAATGAAGGAACCACCACTTGATCATGCTCCACAAACAAGTTGCGCTGAAGAAATTCA
>JAHFRS010000159.1 GCA_023266155.1 archaeon | reverse complement strand
TCAGAAAACTTTAAATACTCCTGTCTCTCCCTGTGGAGCAATGACTAAAGAACGGGAAGAGTTAGAACGAAAAGTGGACTTGCTGGTGGAGAATGTCTCTCTTAGGGAGAAAGAAAAGGATTATCTTAAAAGAGAAAAAGGCTATGCGGCCAAGCTAAAAAAACAGGAAAATGATCTCAAATCATTGCAAGGAGAAATTGAGCATTTGCAAGAAAAAGACGAACAACTTAAGGGAGCATCCCTCTGGGAAAAAATAAAAGATGGATATAAAGATGTAAAACGTAGTTATAGGGACGATAGATTTGTCTGGAAAGCAACTCTTGCAGGAGCATACGCAGCCGAACTTTATTTTTTAGGTCCGATAATCCATAAGCACATGCATTCACTAGCACAGTTCATGTATCATGGATATGATCACTACCTTAAATCCAGCCAGGACGATCCGGCAAGTGCTTTTGTTTTTCATGTTATCGGCGACGGCGTGGGCGGAATAGTTGTTGGTGCGGCGACAGGATTTGTGGTCGGAGGAATTGTTGATTTCACCAAGTCGTTTTTAAAACCAGAAGAGTTTGATATTCTGCGTGGGCTTGGTGTAGGTGCTCTTGCTGCTTGCGGTGGTGCCGTGGGTGGTCTTCTCGGGGCTGAATTTTCAGGTCCAACCGGAATAATGATTATGTCCTACATCGGTACAGGGATTTCCTTAGCAGCTCTCTATAAAGAGATGTATGAGTGATACCATGACCAAAGCCCGAGAAGAACTGGAAGGAAGAGTCTCCCCCACCTCCCGCAAATCTTATAAATCCCTCCATTCTTCTCCTCATATGATTAAAAAGGTGACGATCTTCAGTATTCTATCACTCTTGGCTATTCCATTCGTCACTGCCGACCTCAGCCAAACTTTCAGCAACGTCTGGTCCGGCATCCTCAGCATCGGTAACCTTAGTTTCATAGGCCTCTCTGATGGCAGTTTAGTCGTTGGTCTCACCAGATTATTGATTTGGCTCTTGATGTTTACGGTCTTTTTTGCCTTGATCACAAGTATGGGGGGAAGAGGCGGAACACTTGGTTTTTTTAACCGAACCCAGGCAGGTATCGTCGCTGCTGTCGTTGCGAGCATTGCGGCGATTTTCCTTCCTGGCAACGTTTTGTTAGCGACGGGAGCTGGCTGGGCGACGGCAATAGCCTTATTATTAATCGGCGGGCCAGTTGTCGGAATTGCCTACCTCTTATGGCGATATCCCGGGGAAGGCAATGAAACGAGGTTTACCGTTCTGGTCAAGTTACTGTTATGCCTGCTGTTATTTTGGATCCTGGCGGCAGTGAAATATCACGTGAGTGTGCTTTAAAATGGCTTTCAGCGATATTGTGGGAACGAGTGTAACGCAGTTTGTGGACTATGCTTTAGCGATCGTCTCGGTGATGATTTTATATTATATCGTTAAATTCTTTCTGGTTGGCCCGCCGACGAAAGAAGAGAAAGAAAAAGAGTTGGAGGGGAGAAGGAAAGCATTTGGTGAGTGGCGGGAAAAAAGCAGTGAAGACAGCAAGAAAAAAGCAGAACTGAAAAAGAAGGAAAAAGAGAAAGCTAGAAAGAAAAATGTGGTCAGTCCCATTAAAGAGAATTTAGTGAATGCCGTCGAGGCTGTGGATGAAGCGATTGGACACCTTAATATGAAGAAGCCAGATAAAGTCAGGGAAGTGTCTAAAAAACTTCATCGGCATTTGGAGACAGCGTGGGCTAACTTAAAGTTGTTGCGGCGTGATCTGGAGGGACAGGAACGGGAATTTGCCTCTGATCTGATCGAACAAGTCTTAGCCGTTCAAAAACTTCTTCATGATGCTGTGAAGGACAAATTGCCTCATCGGGTAGATGCCACATGGGCCGCTGCTGTTGGCGCTATTCAGACCGATTTAAAAACCGTTCGTTCTGCTTGTGGCGCTTTGTTTAAGAAAGTTGAACAATTTCATCAGTAAATTAAGTTGAGAACTTTCATTTTATAGCTGGCCAAAGCTTTCCACGTACAAAATCGAAGCACAAAAAGCAAGGCAAAGTTTAAATAAGATAATAGATTATTAGAACAGATATGAATCAAAGGGGAGAAGTTAGGTATCGTTTCATTATTAAATTGTTAGGGGCAGTAGTCGGTGCTACTGGCTTTCTGGTCATGGCTTTTAATCAAACCAGATTGGGAACGATACTTATCGGTATTGGAACAATCGTCATAGCTTTAGGTGAATAAAAATGGTCGGTGTGGAACTTATTGGCATTGGCTTGGTAGCGGCTTCTATTGTGTACTCCTTCTATAAAAAGAATGATCGGCTGGGATTGACGCTGATTATTATTTTACTGGTGTTATTGTACTTGCTTTATGGGGCACGATAGAAATTACTAACTCCATCTGACACCCCCATCACCGACAATTATTCTTCATCCGGAGGCGATTTCTTTCCGTACTTTTCATGATACTCTTTCTTAAGATTCTCCAGGAAGACTTCCATCTGCATAATGACAATTTCGATCGGAACATTTTTTATGATGGCGTGTGGCTGGTATTCTATCTGACCATCAGTATGACGCAGAACTTTAATGCCATAACCAAAGGCACCAATTTCTTCGTTAGTTCCGTCGGACATCTTTTTTCCATCCCAATAAATTAAGAACCCAATCCGGATCACCGATGTTTACAGCTATGGTCGGCAAATTTTTTCCAATTAATTTTTCCCATTCTTTAGAAAGATATTTTGCTTTCATCACCTCGAACAAAGGGGAGATTCTTTATAAATTTTCCGTTAACATTTGAAATTTGAAGAACTTCACTCCACCTTTACTTTCTGCCCAAAAGCCTGCCCTGGTAATCCCGCTTGGGCAAAAATAGCCCGCACCGCGCCTTTTCGCCCATGCAACGCCGAAATCTTTCCGGTCAATACTTTTCCGGCAGGAGATGTCCATTTCACGGTTTTGCCCACAACTTTCTTGGCAGCTTCCGCCGTATCAGCTACTTTCAGCACCATCTGGTGCGGATGAATATGATGCCGTCCCCGACGGTAATTGACGACAGTGGCTTCCATAGAATTCTCA
>JAHFRS010000158.1 GCA_023266155.1 archaeon | reverse complement strand
ACACCATACAGAAGGGGGGCACTGTTTCTAGGCGCAGTTTGCACAGTCCAGCTATCTCCACCATTCACTGTTTTAAGGATAGTATCGGCGCTACTGACAGCCCAACCTACGTTAGACGACGCAAAACAGATATCTTCGATGACTGCTGTTCTACTGACACTGGAAGGGATTGGTTGCACTGTCCAGTTTTCTCCCCCATCTTCCGTTTTAAGAATGACGGGATGTGCACCTGGAATGCCGATACCTTCTCCACCCACGGCCCAGCCCATCCGTGAAGTAAGAAAGTAGATGCTGTGAAGTTTTTGATCTGTTCCGGAATGAAGGGAAGTCCAATCTTGCGCCAGAACAAATATGGGAATAAGTAATACAAAAATCAGATATAATGGTGTACGGGACATACAATGACCTCTTTTAACTTGATAAAAACAGTAAATAATATAAATGTATCGTGAACAAAAGAGTGGGGAGAAAATGTTCACCTCCCCAGATACTAAATGCATCATTCCCGTATGTATTAAGTCTGCCCACATGCCGTGAACCGAGTGCTCCTCTTGAATGTATCTTTTATGAGGAGCACCTACCAATTCTCATTCATAATTGTAGTTCTCGGTTCACATATTGGCAAAGTGGGTAGACTTAACTTAATACGTACTCATTCCCACAACATTAATATAATCAACCGCAATCTTCAGAGCCATGAAAGATATCCTTGCTAAAATCACCCCCAATAAAGCCGAACGGGAGAAAATGCAGCACGCCGCCACGTCGTTTCTTCAGAAACTGAATTTAAAGCTGAAAGATGCTCACGCTATTCTTGGTGGCAGCGGAGCCAAAGACACTTGGTTAGCTGGGAATCATGATGTGGATGTTTTTGTGCTTTTTCCCTATGAGAAATATGCCCCTAAAACCGCAGAGTTATCAAATGTTCTGGAACCACGACTTAAAAAATCTTTTCAGAGGATAAAAATAAATCGCCTGCATGGCAGCCGGGACTATTTCCAGCTGAACTATGAACAACTCAATTTTGAAGTTATTCCCCTCCTTAAAATCAACAAAGCCAGCCAGGCAAAAAACATTACTGACATTTCGCCATTGCATTCGATTTGGGTCAACAAGAAGACCAAGAAATTAAAAGGAGAAATACGTCTGGCGAAACAATTCCTGAGAGCCCAAAGATTGTATGGGGCGGAATCTTACATTATGGGTTTAAGTGGTTATGTGGTGGAAATTCTTATCGCCCAGTATGGCTCGCTGCAAAAACTGCTGAAAGCCAGCCAAGTCTGGAAAGTGAAAGAAGTCATTGATGTAGAGAAATATTACCCCAAAAAAGATGTCCTGTTCCAACTAAATAAATCTAAGACCCAATCCCCATTGATTGTGATTGATCCAATGGATAAGGGTCGAAATGCTGCTGCCGCCTTGTCACTTGAAAAATTTTTATTGCTGAAAAAAGTGGCGAAGGACTATCTCCACCAGCCGACAGCAGCATTTTTTGAACTACAGAGAGTGGATCTCCAGCAGCTACAGCAGGAAGCAGAGAAAAACAGGTTAAATTTAGTCTATCTCTCGCTTCTTCCACTGCCGGGGAAAGAAGATGTGGCGGGAACAAAGCTGCTGAAAGCGTTTAATTTTCTGCAGGAGAAATTAGCGCCATTTACAATTAAAAAATCAAACTGGGAATGGGACAAAAAGGCGACTGCTCAATTTTATTTTTTCCTGGAAAAAAGACAGCTTCCGGTAGTCGAAATTCGTTCCGGACCGCCATTGAAGTTGATCACGTTTGTGGAACATTTCAAGAAGAAAAATAAAGATCATTTTGTGGAAAACGAGAGAATTATGGCGCGGATAAAAACTAAACATCCGCTGCTGTCGGAGTATGTGGACGCGCTTGTGCAGGAGACTTATGTGCTGGAACGGGTGAAAGGAATTAAGGAGATAAAAATAGTTTAAATTAAGAAAATACATTTAGAAATGATCTTATCTCTGTCGCTGAAGTCTCTTCACCGCCTTCTTTTTCTCTGAGAGTGTACTGCTCGATGGCCAGTCAGCCGGTGCTTTTTTCCTCCGAACAGCCTGGTTTTGGCTGCAACCCGCAGTACCCGCGCCCCGATTCGCAGCGGACGGATGAATGTAGATAATTTTCCTTCCTCAACAATGATTTTTCTGGTTTCCAATCCCTCATGAAAGATGGCCTGCCCGACGGCAACCCGTTCCCCAATGCCAATCAACTCGGAAAGACGCCCCACCAACTCCAACACCATGTTAAATGGAAAGATCGCGATGATGTCCAGCCAGTACTTCCGGAAAAAAAACTGTGCTGATTTAGCCTGAACAGCCAGAAAAATAAGATCAATGACAAAAATGGCGATGACCAGCCCATCAGCAAAATGAATCCAAGCGATAAGCAAAGGGTCTTCCACATGAACAAAAAGTTCGGCGATAATCAACAACAGCAACAGCACTATAGCCGGGGGGATGAGTTTCCGGTTATAGTATGCTATTTTTCTCCCTATTTTGTTCATAGGCAATGAATTACTGACAGCTATTTAAAGATTTGTTCTGGTTGGGCTCTGTAGAAAATAGGGGATAGCATCAAGATGTGAGGCTCAATCGATATCCCCTTCCGTAACGTCCGGAAATACCGTTTGTGTCGCTCGTCAATAGGCATTACTCAACACTTTCTACAGAGCCCAAAAAGAGAGAAAGATTTAAAAAAGGAGCTATCATCAAAAAATGAATAGATTAAAATTGGTGAAAAATGTCAACGGCAGAACAATCCATAAAAGATCAAATCGCAGCCATGGAAGGCTGGGCTATTCAAATTTCTCAAAAGATTAAATCTACAGAATATAAACCAGTAGAAGAACTGTTACGAAAACTTATACAACAGGGAAGACGGCTGGAGTGGCGCGGTGGCAAGTCTGGCTTAAAACGTTTGCCAGAATTAGCAGAAGTTATAACCATAAAAAAGAATATTTCTGAAGCCAGAGCGGCTGCTGAACGAATAGAAGATGGAGTAAAAAAGATCGAAAAACTTCCTCCGAAAGAAAAGAAGAAGATTCCTGAACAAGCGGCAATAA
>JAHFRS010000058.1 GCA_023266155.1 archaeon | reverse complement strand
CTCATTACTTACGGATACTTTACCAAGAGAAAGATTATTCTTCCGAGCATTGTTTTTAAACACTTTTGGAAAATTCTCTTTTAAATCATTGGCGAAAAGATGATTTATTTTTCCTTTCTTTAATTCTTTAAGGAAACGCAAGCTTCTGATGCCAGAGCCGGCCAAAGGATCGGCGATGTTCATGCTTTTATTGATGATGGAGTTCAATAAGAGAATGGAAATGTTCCTATGAGAAGCCATAACGGGATTATAGAAGACCTCCATCTTTTTATGAACGTCTTTTTCTGGCAAGGTTATGTCAAGGGTGATCGAATGTTCGATGATTAATGTCATACTCAACTTATTTTTGAGCATCTATAAAAATATATCTTTTGGAGAATAGAAGAGTAGATAAATGATACAAGAGAGTATAATCTAACCTTTTCTTCCTATTTGTTTCTTATTCCTTCCGGTCAAATCGAGATAATTCTCATTCGAAACCAGTGATTTCCCGATTTTCTGCTCTAATTCTTTCTTGGTATTCCCGGCAATCACTCCCCCTTCACGAGCAGTCTCTGCGCACTCTTTCATCCCTTGCGCGTCTTTAGCGAGAGTAATATCAGTAGTTGCCTTCTCACCCACCATGGTCAGAATCAATTCCCAGTCAGTCATGTGGTCCCGAAGGTTCTGGTTCTTTTTGGGAACGCCTTTGAATTCTTTATATTCCTGCACCGTTTTGCCAAAAGTGGCTTTACTTATCTCATTAGTTAAAATTGCAAACTCTTTTTCTTGTTGAACACCACGATTCTTCCATTCATCGGTCAATTCCTGACGGATGGCGATGCCTCTAAGACGTTTATCTATCCATTCTTTAGGGTAACCCTTCAATTCATAATACTGTTTTATGCGCTCCTGCCCTAATTCTGGATTTTCAATTTCTTGAATGCGTTCGTAGCCTACTTGGGACAACCAACGCTTAAAAGGCTCAGCTCTTTTTGAAGGAATTGATTGAATGATCCTAAATAATGCTTCAGTATTTGCACAATCAGTCTCGTAATATTTTCCATCAGCAGCAGGTAATTTCAGCTGTACCCAAATTGGGGACAACTGGAGCATTTCAAATTCTCGGTCTTTAACTTTACCCCAATATTGCCGAGGAGTTGGACTATCGGTTAAAGCGGTAATGATGTCCACTACTGAAAAATACCATTGATTTTCATGCCAAATTCTTCTGATTTTCTTATCCTCAAAAACCACGAGGGCTTTATGTTGTTCCATTTGCGTTAACTTCAAGAATCGGCTCCTATATAAATCCTACCCGGGGTTGTCCAGTGCAGGAGTGGCTCAGAAAAAGAGGTTATTACAGCTTTATTCCCCATTATTTTGCAGAATTGAGCCACTCCCGGCAGGTTGTCCATGTGTAGGTTCAGATAATCCCATCCTCTGGTTGAATCACACCTTACTCATCAAAATTCTTTACTACACCATATACAAAGACTCTCTTAAAAGAACTATTGGTGATGGCAAATTCATATGCATGAGCAGAGAGCGACGCGTTTTGCAAAGTATGACCAGTAAAACGGGGAGGATATCCTCTATGAAACAGCTTGATCTGAGAGGGCGGTGCAATTTGCTGTGGAGAAGTTAAGCCGGCATCATACTCCAATGAAAACAGACATAGCAAAGGAAATTCAAACCCTTTAACAGTGGCATAGCTCACCATAAAATTATCTCCAAATGCAAATTTTGTCACGGGGTTCATGGCATCGTAAGGATTATTCTGAATAATTTCAGGCAGCATTTCTATCGTACCTTCAGCAGTTAAACGGCTAAGCCCTTCACCTTCGGGAAAATAGAGATGCCCTTGGTGTAAACCCAACCGTAAAGTATAATCTTCAAAATTATTTTGACACCACCTTTTGGGAAAATAACCTTGATGTATGACCGTAGTAGCATTGGGCTTAACCTGGATAATTGATCTCCCTTCTTTACCAGAAACACTCACTAAAACATTTCCCTCTTTAATGATCACATCGTGAATAAGAATATTTTGAGGTTGAATTTGAGCTGGTACCCTGCCCTGATAAAGAATCATAGCCATGGTTTCCGTTTCGAGAAGATGTTCTAAATCAAATCGCTGCAATCCCTGTGACTTTGTTGTGAGAAAGAGAGTATTATTTTCTACCGCAATATTAGGGCGGGTATTAATACCCATAACATCAATAAAATTGCTGTCGGACAAAATATAATCGGGGATTGGTATTTTCCATTGATGAGTTTCTTTTTTCCCTTTGAATTCATGAAGCTGCCCTGCTTGGTCTAGCACATATAACTCTCCATTCGAGGAATATCGCAAGGCAACAGGCTCGTGCTCAAAAGTCAGTATATATTTCAAGTGATAAGGTTTTTTCTTTCTCTGATTCTTCTCTTCAAATGATTGAGAATATTGTTCGTGATGTTTTCGATAATACTGAAAGTCGGCGGAAAAACCACTCGTCTGAAGCCCGTAAAGCCTTGCTTCTCCACTTAGATCGGCGGCGATGGCAGAAATAAATTGGGCTGATTCATCCCCCAGTATGTGATATTCAAAGTCAGCAAAACGATTCAAGAATACTTCACCTGTGATTCCTTGCTTTTTCATCAATTTTAAAATTTCAGCGGAAGAGATCTTTTCTCCAATCCCCTGAAAGCCGCCATAGGAATGGGCAAATAGAAAAGGCGATAACTCCAACAATTCTTGGGTGGCAAGTGACTCTACTGTATCACGATCAAAGATAAAGCAACCGTAGCCTCTGCCTTCTTGGTAACCTTCTACCAGTTGGAAATAATTGGAGAGCACTTCAAAGCTTTGCCTATCAATCGCTACTTTACTTTCATCAAAAGGATATTGCGGCATAAGATCTCCAGCACGGCACTATTTTATATTCTTTATGAATCAGAAAGTTAAACATTAATTTTAAAAAGAAACCCACTGTTTTAGGGGTAATGACCATCCGCAAAATCCTCGTTGCTACTTTAGGACATGTCGACCACGGCAAGACCTCGTTATTAGACAAAATCAGAAAAACTGCTGTGGCTAAAGGCGAAGCGGGAGGAATAACTCAAGCCATCGGTGTCTCCATTATCCCTCTGGACACCATCAAGAAAATCTGCGGAAAATTGCTGGAAGCACTGAAGTTAAAGCTCACTATTCCGGGCTTATTGATGATTGACACCCCTGGTCATGCTGCCTTTACCTCTTTACGGAAACGGGGCGGCAGTTTAGCGGATCTTGCCATTCTCGTCGTAGATATCAATGAAGGTTTCAAGCCGCAGACGATTGAATCCATTGAGATCCTGAAAGCCAATAAAGTTCCTTTTATCATTGCCGCCAATAAAATTGATTTGCTGCCGGGGTGGAACTATGATGCCGGTAAATTCTTGTTAGATAACATCGCCGCGCAGGAATATTCCATTCAGGGAAAATTTGAGGAAAAGATGTATCAGCTGGTAGGAAAATTCGCCGAGCTGGGGCTGAAAGCAGAACGGTTTGACAGAGTGGAAAATTATACCCAGCAGTTGGCGATTGTTCCGGTCTCAGCGCTTACCGGGCAGGGGATTTCAGAATTATTAATGGTCTTAACGGGCTTAGCACAAAAATTCTTAGAAAAAAAGTTAGACATTGAAGAAACCGGCAATGCTCAAGGAACGATCCTTGAAGTCAAGGAAGAAAAAGGATTAGGAACGACCATGGATACGATTATTTACAGCGGCAGCCTGAAAGTTAATGACACGATTATCGTTGGTGGAATTGAACAGCCAATCGTGACCAAAATCCGCGCATTGCTTGAGCCTAAAGAATTAACGGAGATGCGGGACAAAAAAAGTCAATTTAAGCGCGTAAAAGAAGTGTTTGCCGCAACGGGCGTTAAGATTGTCGCTCCCGGCCTCGAGAAAGCCATTGCCGGAATGCCTGTACGTGGCTGTTCCGGGAAAGATGATGAACTTATTATCTTACAACAGGAAGTGCAGCAGGAAGTAGGAGAGGTTATTCAGGATGATCAGGGCAAAGAAGGCGTTATGATCAAAGCGGATACCATTGGCGGCCTGGAAGCACTCCAGCATTTATTGCAGGAAAAGAATATCCCTTTTTCCTCCTCGTCTTTAGGCAATATTTCTAAGACCGATCTTTCTACTTTGGATTCAATCAAAGAAAAGAATGAATTTCAGGCGGCGATTTTAGGATTTAACGTGAGTATCGCGCCTGATGTGGCGGAACTGGCCAAAGCCAAGAAATTGAAAGTACTGACAGACAAGGTGATTTACCGGCTGATTGAGGAGTATGATGCTTACGTCGTCGGGCTGAAAAAAGAGATTGAATTGCGGGAATTGAGCAGTTTGGTGCGGCCTTGTAAGATTTCTATTTTGAAAGGCTATGTCTTTCGTCAGAATAATCCCGCAATCGTAGGAGTGGAAATTGAAGCCGGGCGACTCAAAGCTGGCGATCCGCTGATGAAGAATGATGGCAAACGGCTTACAGTGGTGAAGAGCATGCAGGAAGGCGAGGAGGCGTTACGAAACGCTGAACAAGGCAAGCAATTTGCGCTGGCCATGGATGGAGTGACCATTGGCCGGCAGATTCACGAAGGAGATTTCCTGTATACAGATATTTCGGAAGAGCATTTCAGGAAGCTCAAGGAGTTAAAAAAGTATTTATCGGCTCGTGAAGTCGAAGTTCTGCGGGAGATTGTGAATATTAAACGCAAAGAGAATCCGGTGTGGGGAGTTGGGTAGGTTCTTAATCGTAGGCGCGTGATCGTTTATCAATATAGACAATTCCGTAATTAGTTGACACCTCTGGAATATATTGATAATTTTTAAAATTTTTACGAGATACCACATACCTACGCCTCGTGGTTTGTCAACTAATTTCCACAATCCTCCTTACAACGCGAAGCTTGAGCTTAATTTTTGGCCGATCTGAAGCAAATACTTTGTAAGTTAATTTTCCGAGTTGTTTATGCTTTTCAACAAGGTCATAAACGTACTGTCTGCTTATTTTCTGGATTCTCGTAATTGAAGTTACGCTTCTTCCAGTCCTAAATTTTCGTAGGATCTACTTTCTTTTTTCCCCACACTTATTTTAGCCATAAGTCTTACCCTAGCATTAAGACTTTGGCTGATTTAAAAGAAGGTGTAAACTGATTATTAAATTGAACACCAGATTTCACCCCAAATATCTCTTCCACACTTCAATCTCCCTATGTGCCTCGGCAACAGAATCAGAGCGATGAATCACATTTTTTACTGTCCTGCCTTCTGAGATTGCCTTTTCCAGAGAATCAATACTATATTTCCTGCGAATGGTATCAGCCGCAGCTTTGAGAGGATCAGTAGCTCCGCATTTATCCACCATTTTCCGGACAATATCGTCACCTTCATAAATCGCCACGACTACTGCTCTACCTACAAAAGAATCAATCAAACGATCATAAAATGATTTTCCCTGATGAACAACGTAATGTCTTGCAATGACATCAAGAGGCACACTATCTATTCTTGTGCATCGTCCTCTGGTTCCATAGTCATCTAACTCATCTAAGATCCTATACGCTACCTGCACGTGGTCCGGTTTAATCATGATCAATGTTTTCTCAGTCATGGGCAATCATCTCATACATTTTAGCAAGGTGTGGAACGAGCAGTTTGCTCCAGGTTTCTGTTTCATACTCCTGATATGGCGACTTCCCTTGTAATAGATCTTGAATAGATACCATTTCTCCCAGTTTAATTGAGGCTTCGCGTGGTTGTACTGATCCCATTGTAAAACAGCCGTAAATCAAGCCAAAATGCACTCGATCAACTGGTTTATCATATGCCATCAATGTACCTAACAGCTTTGGTGATGAATAATCCTGTGAAAATGTTACTTCTTCACCCAACTCTCGTCGTAGACAATTCCTAATAACATCTGGCACATCCTGGGTAATAATATGTCCTCCCAGGCCAATACTATGTTTGTTAAACAGTCGCGTATCTCCATAATGTTTAATGTTACTTGTACGTATATAGGAAAAAACCTTCTGTTCAGGCCCAAAAATAATCGCGTAGGGAATCGGCTGCAACAACAATTCATCAAATTCGCAATCATATCGCGACTGAAAAAATCCAGATTTAATTTCTGAAAATAATGTCTCAGCGTCATCCACAAATTCAAAGCCACCTTGCTCTTGCTGATGTCGTGTAAGCATCCGAGCATCCTGAACCAATACCTGCCTATCCAGCTTCGTATGGTTTCTGGCGGCAAAAGCAAAATCAAACGGCTTGAAAAATTTAGCTGGTTTTGGCCCAATCTGTCCCTGATAATGTGAGCCGATCGCCTGTCCATATAATTTATCAGGCAGGCCTGTGCGATAAGTTTTAAGTTTGCTTACCGGCATGCTATCACTCAATTCCATATCCGCAACTTCATCTGACCTCACTTCAAAGACTAAATCTCCCCGAAAACTATTATCGACAAAGCCCGCGAAATGTAATGGTCCAGTAATCCCAATATGTGAGTGGCTTTCCAATTCGACATTGACGTCTGCAGGAATGGTTAATACTTCTTTTGAAGATAATAAGTAATATTCCCCGCGGCGAATCGTGATGGATTTATCCTTGCTCATCATTGGTTCAAAGAAATGTTCTGCATCATACGCTTCTGTCTTGTGCAGATCAATGGGGTTGGGGTTGTGTCTGGCTCGCAGCGCAACAATGCCTTCTGTCTCCGTGCCAGTAAGATCCAGATGAATCTGCAAACCGTCTTCCGTAATCACCGGAATGGCAGGAAAGAGCTCTTCACCCCGTTTGTAGTTCAGCAAAGGGCTTTGTGCAAACAGCGTCTTGAGTTCAGATGCTGTAAGCTGCGCATCATCTCCTACAAAGAAACGCAGCTGGTTTAAAGATAACTGTGGATAGATGATCAGATTGAATGGCAACGGCTGAATCAGCAGCCATAAATCCAACATTTTACTTTCACATCCATGAATCTCATCGTAGCAAGGATTATAAT
>JAHFRS010000004.1:10429-23127 GCA_023266155.1 archaeon | reverse complement strand
CAATGAATCGATGAAATTACAGCGAAAGATTCATAATGAATTTATCCTGGTGATTCACTTTAAAGAGTATGCCAAAGAAGGCAAACAGGGAAAACAGCATAAGTATAGTGTTCATCTGCGCATTGAATATCCTGGGAAGATCGTCACCGTATCACAGGATGATTGGGATGTTGTCACGGCGCTGCGGATGACCTTTGCCAATGCCGAGAATGCGCTGGATAAGAAGTTTAAAGGCGATGAGCACGTGCCGAGAGCTGAACGGTAAATAATTTTTTTGTTTCTTTTTTTTTCTTTTATTTTTCCATTTTATTAAGAATTGTCCAGTATTCTACCTCACTAATTATCGGAAAATTAGAGACAGAATCATTCACTTTCACTCCAGAACGATTCACGGCTACTTATTTATCCACAAATTCTTTCAGTCTCGTGGAACGAACCGGATGCCGCAACTTTCCCAGAGCTTTCTTTTCTATTTGCCGGATTCTCTCACGTGTTACCTGCATTTTTTCACCTACATTTTTTAACGTCTCAGCATTGTCGTCATCCAACCCAAAACGCAGCCGCAGAATCGCATATTCTTTTGGCGTCAATGTTTCGTTCATTAACCGGTGTAACCCAACCGTAAGCTGCCGTTTTTCCAGTGCTTCTCCTATCTCTTGAGCACGGTGGTCTTCTAACAATTGCTCTAAATGAATATTGTCTGTTCCCGGGATCGTGCTCGACAGCGAAAAAGGCTCTTGACCCTGATAAGTCTTGAGGGTCCGTATTTTTTTTTTAGAAATCATCAGACGCGCGGCAATTTCTTCTTCCGTCGCTGGCCGCCCAAATTCCTGCATCAACGTTTTCTCTGTTTTTGCCATCGTCAGCAGCGACTCTACCAGATGAATGGGAAGGCGAATCGTTCGTGATTTGTCGCTTAGGGAACGGCGGATAGACTGCCGTATCCACCACGTCGCATAAGTGCTAAAGCGGAAGCCGCGCTTATAATCAAATTTTTCTGCTGCTTTCATCAGCCCCATGTTACCTTCCTGACAGAGATCAAGAAAAAGAGTAGGGCCACGAGCATACTTTTTGGCGATGGAAACGACCAACCGCAAGTTAGATCTTACAAAGAGATCCTGATTTTGATGATAGTGATAGAGCAGCCGCGACAGTTGTTCTTGAGTAGTTTTTTCGGTATATGGATCCTGTTCAATAGCCCCGATAAATCCTGCCAGATACTTGATGGTAAGAGCATACTGAGTTATGAATTCGCTGGCAAGATCCCTACCTTTTCGTTGAAGCTGCTGTCTTTTTTCTTTTTGGGACTCTCCATTAGATTTAGCATTAACTTGGACATTAGCTTGAGCATCATATTTAGCCGCAGTTTTAAGTCTGCGTTCCAGCGATTTATATTTATGAGTCACTTCACGAAGATATTCTTTAAATTTACCGATGGAAACCTGTTTCGAAGCCAGAAGGATCTCTTTCATTATTTTAGGTTCAGATTCCATCTGCTCTGCGACTTGATAGAGCAGAGAGTAGGCTTTCAATGGCGCAAGTTCAAAAGCACTGCTCCATAATCTTTCTTTGAGATCATCTCGCTTCTTGACTAATTCAATTTCTTGCTCCGGGCTCAGAAGGGGAATGGCACCAATAGACTGAAAATATAACTGAACCGCCGTAGGTTCACTATCTGGTGTTTGATTTCGAGAATCATCAACCCTTTCTTCCAGCCGTTCTCCATCGATGGCGTCGTACTGCCGCATAGACCGTTGAGAGCCCCCCATAGTACCAGCAGGGATGGTACGGATTTTATAAATTGTTTCCTCGCTCCCCCCAAACATTTTTAAACCACCCGCCAGATTTATCATTAAATGGTCGAATTAATCATCACCGAGAAACCCAGCTCCGCCAAAAAAATAGCTGAGGCGCTTGCCGACGGCAAACTGTTGCAGAAAAGAAACCAGCAATGTTCCTATTTTGAATTGACCCATCACAAAAAACCGATTATCGTCACCTCAGCTGTCGGCCATCTCTATTCTTTAATGGAACGGGGAAAGAAAGGCTGGACCTATCCGGTGTTTGACATTACTTGGGTCGCCGCCCACCGTGTGCGAAAAAATCTGCAGCATGTCAAGATTTATATCGATACCATCACTGAATTAGCGAAAAAAGCGACAGAATTCACCATTGCCTGCGACTATGACGTGGAAGGAGAAGTCATTGGCCTGAATGTCATTCGCTATGCCTGTAAGCAAAAAGATGCCCAGCGGATGAAATTCTCCACACTCACAAAACCGGAATTGGTGGAAGCCTATGCCCAGAAGGCCAATCATTTAGATTGGGGACAGGCGCACGCGGGGGAAACCAGACATAAATTAGACTGGTTCTATGGAATAAATTTGTCACGAGCGTTAACGTCAGCGGTGAAAGCAGCGGGCTCATTTAGGGTCATGTCTGTTGGCCGGGTACAAGGGCCAGCTTTAAAATTATTAGTAGATCGGGAAAAAGAGATTGCGGCGTTCAAGCCAGAACCATACTGGCAGATTGGCTTATGGGGGAAGTATCAACAAGCAGCAGTGGAAGCGTGGCATCTCAAAGATAAAATATTTGATACAAAAGAAGTGGATGTCATTCTGGCCGCGGTGAAAGGACACAAAGAAGCTACCATCAGTAAAGTAACACGTACGCAACGGGAACAAGCTCCCCCCTATCCGTTTGACCTGACCACGTTACAGACAGAATCATACAACCTGTTTAAGATTACGCCAAAAGAAACGTTAGAGGTGGCTCAAAGCCTCTATCTGGCGGGAGCGACGTCTTATCCGCGAACCTCATCACAACAATTAGATCCTAAATTAGGATTTAGAAAAATTTTGACGGAACTGGAGAAACAGGTTGATTATAAACAGCTGGCCGGACAGCTGCTGAAAGAAAAAGAATTAAAGCCTCATAATGGCAGAAAAACAGATCCCGCCCATCCGGCAATTTTCCCGACGGGAGTGATCCCCACCGGATTGAACCAGAGAGAACAGAAATTGTATGACTTGATTGTCAAACGATTTCTGGCCACGTTTGCGAAGGCGGCTTTACGAGAAACGATGGAAGTCGTTCTTGACGTGAACCGGGAACTGTTTATCACCAAAGGCACCCGAACTCTGGCTGAGAATTGGTATCTGTTCTACAAACCATACGTGAAAGTGGAAGAAATCACCCTTCCCAACATGAAAGAAGGAGAAAAAGTTCTCATCACTGAAATCAAGAAAATCGATAAAGAAACGCAGCCGCCGCATCGTTACAATCAATCTTCGATCATCAAGGAACTGGAAAAACGCAATCTGGGGACGAAGGCGACCAGAGCCGACATTCTCGATCGCTTATTCCAGCGTGGATACTTGGAAGGGGTGCAGATCACCGTCAGCAAATTAGGGATGGAGACGATCACTATCCTGGAAAAATATGCCCCCACGATTTTAGATGAGGAACTGACTGTCAACTTTGAAGAGGATCTGGAAAAAATTCGTGAAGGAACTGAAAAAGAAGAAAAAGTATTGCAGGAAGCACAGAAAATCTTAGTGCCGTTACTGGCTGATTTCAAGAAAAAAGAACAGCAAATCGGCGCTGATATTATGAAATCTGTTCAGGAAACCAGAGATGTTCAGAATTATATCGGCGGGTGTCCAACCTGTGGCCAAGGAAAACTGATGATGCGCCTGGGCAAATTTGGCCGGTTTATCGCCTGTAACCAATATCCACAATGCACCACGACATTTAAACTGCCCAGAGGGGGGATGATCAAAAGCACGGGGAAGAGCTGTGAAACTTGTTCCTATCCTTTAATTGACATCATTCAGAAGCGGGGCAAACAGCAGGTCTGTATCAATCCATCGTGTAAAAGTAAAACAACCGTTGAAGAACGGAAGGAAATTCAACAGTTTGCCACGCAGAAAATCGAAAAAAAATGTCCAAAATGCGGGAAGGATTTAGTGGTGCGGCGTTCAGTCTATGGCTCTTTTTTAGGTTGTTCAGGCTACCCTCAATGCCGGCAGATTATGAAATTGGAGACGAGCGCAAGTAATGGGAAGAAAGGGGAGAAAGGTAGTGAAGAGAAGGGAGAGAAGAGTAGTGAAGAGAAGAAGGCTGGGAAGAAAGAGAACACGACAACCAATATCTTGAAAAAGGAAAAGAAGAAATAAAAAATAAAAACTTACCCAGAGGTTGGAGTGAGTACTTTCTCCGCCGGTTTCACAAACGCTTCCAGAGCTTCACGATAGCGTCGCTTGCCATCTTCAACGACGCGGGTAACTTCTTTTGCGTTTACTGTTGCTTGTTCTTGTGCTTCCGCAATCATCCTAACAGATTCGATTTGATAGGTCACAATGGCATCCACTAATTTCTGGACAGACGCCGCGCTAATGGTCTCACCGTAACCGGCTTGAATTGCGGCTGTTTCCAGCCTCGTTCCCAGGGCAGCAATATCTTCCAACCCTTTGTTTGCACCGGTTTTCATGGCTTCCAATGTTTGCGTGGCTTCATGCAATCCATGCTGCGATGTATAGACAGCATCCATAACCGTAAAGACGTGCTCGTTGGTACTAAAGAAAGTGACCGCTTGCTGGTATACCTGCTCTTTGATGTCGTGAGTTTGTTTCAACTTGGTGATTAAAGTTTCACCAACATGATATCCGACCGTAAGGTTATCGGCGACGCGCTTGATAAGGTCATACTTCCCTTTTTCTTGCTCCCACGTCTGTTGAGTTTCATCACGGGCAAGTTCCAGTTTTCCTTTTTCTGACTGTTCTCCCTGGAAATCTGCGACTGCCTTTACTTTGGTGCCAAACTCTGCCTGCGTGGCGTCCCTCACCTTAACTTGCTCTTCTAATACCTGATGCGCCAAAATTTCTGCTTCTTTGACGGCAAAACGGAAATTGGTATAGGCCTGTAAAATTTCGTCCTCTCGTTCTAAAGCTTCTCTGGTATCGGTACTCACGCCCACGTACAATTCACTAATTTTCTCAAAGCGTTTGTGTGGTGTGCCTCGAGTAAGCTTCATCACCCAATTCTGAAATCTCTCTTTCACATCGATTTTACCATCTTCCAATTGCTGCACTAAGGCTTTGGAATCTTCGCGAATAGAATCAAACATCTTTGTGATATCATTATAACGGTCAGCATTACGCACTTCCTGCACATTCTCCCGAACCAGCTGGTTAAAAGTCCCCATATATTGAATTGTTTTGGCAATGGCTAACACTTTAGGTTCATCAACCGTAACAACTCGCTGCAATAACGCCGCCATTTGAGATTCTTCTCCTTCCTGATGCAGGATATTATATTTGTGTAGAACTCCTAGCGCCCGATCCATATATTGTTGTAAATTACTCATAGTGTATCCCCCGCTTCATGTGTTCGGCTCATCCCGAGTGCTTCCTCGTCAGAGAAAGTAAGGCGGTGAAAAACAAGTTGGTTTATAAACTTTATGATGGTTTATCTTTTTAAAGTAGTAATAGAAAGAAAGGTTTATATAGGACCCGTTGTGGAAAGAGCAGGTAATGGCCTCTGCTGATGCTGATTTAGATAATCCTGGCGTACTATCACAAAAATTAACTGCTGATCTCAAGGTGCAGGATTATTTACGGATTATGGATGTGGTGGATGCCGAGAGGACCGTCGCTCAGGAAGTACAACAACAACTTTCCTTCTCAGAAAGAATAGCAGCGATCAAAGATAAATTACGCGCGACGTATAAAAGCATGGGCACGGAAGTAGATGATGTAACTTTAGAAAAAGCCATTCAAGACCATCTCGCCCAGGAATACGAATTTGCGCCTCCTCAAAAAGATTTTTCTTACTCCCTCGCCAAAGCCTATGTTGACCGCAGTAGATTGGGAAGGAAATATGGAATGCCAGCTCTGGTTCTTTCCGTTCTCGGGGGGATGGGGTGGGGTGTCCTGCAGGCGGGAAAAATTGCCTACCACAAAACACAAGAAGCGGCAGTGGAAGAACTGGTAGAAAAAAACTATCGGCAGCGACAGGCTGAGGAAAGAACTATTCAGGAATGGTCTTCCTCCCCTCTGAGGAAACAGTTACCTGCCACTGAACAAGCAGAATTATCGGCTCTTCTCCAACGAACCACGCGAGAATTACACAAAACTGACCTTTTCTTTACAACTTTTTGTGATGACGGAACAGCAGATGATGATATCACGGTGAAAAATTATCCTGCCGCACAGAGACAACTTACGACGATTATTGAATCTTTAGGGAACATTGCCGAAGAATCACAACGAGGAACACAGGCGATTACGTATCAAAGAGATCTACAGAAAACGGGGCAGGAGTTAGAAGCAACCTGGGCCTCTGTGCAAAATCAAAAACTGCTGGCAATCTTTGCCGAACGAGCCGATACTATCTATAAGACGGGAACAAGCCAGGTCCGGGCACGCCAACTACCTCCTGCCAAGAATTCGCTGCAACAATTATTGGCATTGCAACAGGATATTCAGCAATTTGACAGTTTAGCGAAAGAAGTAGAGCAGGTCTACGCAACAATTAAAGGAACAGCGAAGGAAGATGCCGCTCAACTTCAGGCTACGGCTCTCTATGGTGAAGCGTCAATATACCAAAAAAACACACAGGTTCCCAAGTTACGGGAAACAGTGCAAAAGTTACGCCAGCTTGAGGCCCTGCTCAGCGAACAATATGAGGTGATGATCGTCTCCAGACCGGGAGTTAAAAGCGGGCAGGATCGGTATTATAAAGATGAACAGGGCAGGAGAGTATCAGGTTATTATCTGATCGTTGAAGCGGTCGATCCTGACGGGAACGTTGTCGCTCAGAATATCGTCAATGAGGAGAATCAGCAAACAGAACGAGTCGAACTGTGGGGAGTGCGAGTGCCGCAGGACGTGTATGAACGAGTTAAATCAGACAAGAAAGATGACGGCATTCTTCAGGATAAGGTCCTTGGAAGGAAAAAACGTGGCTATCTGGCGCCGCAATATGAAGAGAAATTTTCTCTCCAACGTGGCCGGATAACCCGCTGGTAGGTTAAGAACATGACCATAAGTGGAAAAAAAGTATATGAAAGCATCCGGACAAGAATTCGCGCTGCTGAGAATGAGCAGGAAGGCTTAAGCAGGGAGTTGTCTGCCTATGAACAGGGAATAAGTACTCTCACCGACCAGCGTGAACAATATTTTGCCCGATTAGCCATGTTCTATCTTCCTGAACTTGATGCGGCGGCGGTAAAAAACACCCTTAAAGAATTACAGGACGACGTAAAAAACATTTTCAATGAGCGGCAGCAGCGACGCGCACAGCTCGATAAATTACTGTCTCAATCCCGGGAAAAAAAAGCAGGTCTGGAAGAAAAACTCGCTACGGCTGATCGGCAGTTGGAAGAAACGGTCACGCAGCGAGAGCAATTGAAAAAGGCGTTGGCGGAAGAACTAGCCGCAAATCCTCTCTATCAAAATCTTCATGGACACGCCGGGCAGGCGCAAACTCGTCTGGAACAAAATAAAAAACGGCACGAAACTTTTACAATTCAAGCTACACAAAAATTAGCCGCCTATACCCAAGAACCATTATTTGACTATTTGCTGCGGCGGAATTTTGGAGTCGGGAACTATGGAGACCTGGCCATCACCACCAAGCTGGACACATGGGTCGCGGGGAAGGTTAATTATAAAGAAACAAAAGCAAATTATGATTTTCTGAAATTGATGCCGGAAGCCATCAAAGCCGAGATTGACCGGCAGCAGAACGAACTGGATTTAGTCGTGGAGAATATGAGAATGATGGAAACGAAAGCGGCGGAACAGCGGGGACTTCCCCCGGTCCTGAGTCAAGGGAAGCACTTGATTGAACAACGGAAAAAAATTCTCACTTCCCTGGAAAAAGAAGATCAGGAATTTTGCGGGTATGCTCAGGAGCGAACCGAGGCAGATAATGCCAAAGGAGAATATTATCAAACAGCTTTGGGAAAATTAAAAGGTTACCTGAAAGGGAATACGGTGAGTCAATTAAAACAACGCGCTAAAACGACTCCCAGTACAGAAGATGATGGGCTGGTGGACAAAATTGAGCAGGTTGATGTGGAGATTAAAGAAATAAAAGCAAAAGCCAAAGGAATACAGCAGCAACAAAGTGCTTTAACCACCAAACTTGATGGATTACAGCGTATTTCCCGTTTCTACACGAGCAAGGATTACGAATCCAATCGCAGTTACTTTGATAGTGGGTTTAATGTTGATACTTTCCTGCTGGGGTATTTAGGTGGCCAGTATTCCTTAGAAGCGGTCACTGGGCAGATTGATTCCCACCAGAAATTTAAACCACGAGAAACTTATAGCTCGTATTCCTCCCAGAGTTATTCTTCACGTGACGACGATTCATCTCACCACCACAGTTCTGGGAGTAGCTCGTCTAGTAGCGATTCTGGCAGTGGTTTTGGCGGAGGAGGTTTTGACAGTGGCGGTGGATTCGGCGGCGGAGGATTCTCCAGTGGGGACGGGTTCTGAAGAACGGAAATAAGAGAAATAATTTACCCTTTCCTGGCCAACTCTGCTCCGGCCACCATCACATCATAAATCTTCTCGCAGCGTTCTAACGATAATTGCCGCAAGCCACAATCAGGAGCAACATACACCAAGTGGGCATCTCCCAGCACTTCAGCTGCCTGGACAATTCTATTCCGTATTACTTCTTTGGTTTCTAAAGTCCCACGATATTGTTGTTCTAACGTTATGTCCACCACGCCGACACCAATTTCAAATTTCCGGTCCTGCCAGGCAAAGGGCTGAAGATCCTGTTCATACGTGTCAGCATTGGCCAACTCTAAAGAAAAGTGAGTGATATTAGGATGTAAATCCAGCAGAGAGGGAAATAATAATTCATATCCACTTTTCGCCATCAGCGATACTCGCCGTGGATAACAGAAATGGACACTGAATTTGACTCGGTCAATGCCCTCAACCACAGCGTTAAGCCCTGCCACCAAAATAGGGATATGTTCAAGGTCAAGCGTGGCCGCAGGCGCATCCAATTGGATCCAGGGTGCTCCCCGTTTCACCACAGCTTCCACGTGCGGCCGAATGATGTTACGAGCTAACGCCAAAGTAAATTCTTTTTTAGCCTCATAACGAAGCTGAGCTGGATTTCCGGCATATTGCTCCCGCAACTTCTCAGTGTAATATTTATTATCGCTCATCACCGCAATCATATAAGGATCATCGAGAGGAATTTTGACGGCGCGTTGCGCCCGCTGCTGCACAAAAGAAAATTCCTGCACGATGGGCAACGTGTCTAAAGAACTTTTCAGTCTTGGTTCTGCCGCGCACACAGCCATGCGCCAACTGTCGGGACCACGAGAACGAATCATTTCCGGTAAGTCCACAAACCCTTCAATCTGCTGGGCGGCATGGCGATACATTTCGGTCCTTCTGGCTTCCCCATCATAGACATAATCTAAACCACAGTATTCCTGCAACTTGAGATTAAGGGCAGAGTTCAAATCAATCAGAGTTTCTTTTTCCTGAGCGGTACATTTTCGTTGTTCTCTTTGTACTCTTGACACAATCTCCAGACAGGGAGAAATGTCCAGACCAGTTCTAACGGCAAAATACCGTAGTTGCTGTAAATCGGATTTACTAACCTCTGTACCACGAAGAGCGTTCACGCGGGCAGACAATTTAGGTAAACTTCCTACTTCATACACGGGAAATAATGTAGTCATGCGGTAATCCTTCTTTCAATTTAGTCCTGTGGCAATCCTTCTTTGATAGCTTTTAACATGGCCACAACTTTATGCCCATGGCTCCAGCCGCGATATTCCGTGCCGGTATTGGGAGTAATCCAAATCGTGGATACTGATAGTTGTTCCGCAAGGTCTATAATTTTTTTGATCAGATCTTCAGATGTGGGAAGGGCGGTATTGCGCGCATCCAGTAAACCCAGAGCCAGTTCTTTGCTTCCAAAATTATATTTCTTAATAGCCCCAAGGTTAGTTTCCGTGCCATCAAGACCGAGGCAATCCATTGGTGTGTCTACTAAAACGGGAATTAACGGCCCGGCATTCCCAAAATAAGTTTGGATACTGGTGCGGGCATGACGGACCACGCCACAATACATCATACCATGAAGAAATAACTGAAGATCTTCTTTCTCGAGCGCCTGAAGAGATTGTTTCACCGCTAATACGGGCTCATCATATTGTATTCGGGCGATGCCTTTCTGAACTAAATTCTGCGCTTCCTCCTGCAGCAGTTGCGCGAGATCAGCAATGGCACTTTTTTTATTCTGATATCCTTTCACATCAGAAAGAGTCAACAAAGTATAGGGTGAGGGAAGAATTGCCAAGGCCAGACCATTTTTAGGGAGGAGGTCAAAATGAAGATAGTTACTGCTGAATCCAACCTCATGTTTCAACGGTCCCTGAATCTGTGGCCGCCAATAGAAGACATTATTATTTAACCAATTTTCCTGTGGGCCGGCCGTTATACCGGGAAGATGTTCCGCCAACGACTGAAAGAGATAATACTGTTTAAACAGGGGATCCAGAATGAAATCCAACCCAGCCTCTTGTTGTAGCTGAATGATTCTCTGGGTATCTTTCTGAATCTGTTCCGGCACGGCTGACTCCGTTCCCCGGCCCCGTTTAGCTTCATTGCGAACTTTATAAAGTTCTTCCGACTGGCCGAAAGGACCAGTGAGATACGCGCCAAATTTCATAACTCTGAAGAACAAGGAGTCAGAGTTATATACTTTGTTGATAGAAATATTCGGAAAGGAATAAAGAAAGACAATTATTGGAAGAACAGGATTTTCAAATACAAAAAGTTCACTGTTGAACTCATTTTTCTGAATCGGCAGTTTTCTCTTCAAACTTTTTAAAGAAGTGATAGCGAGAACTTCCTATTCGAGCTTCGATATTTCGCAGAAACAAGAACAGTTTCGCATTCACTTCATCAAGCTTGAGAACTAATTGCTTCCCTTGCAGTTCATCCAGATATTTAAGATCACAGCACAAGTTCAATAATACTTCTACTTCTTTTGCGGAAGCATAAGCGACATTCAAGTAGTAGGCAAATTCTCGATCACTGGCTTTAGCACTTCCTTCAGCAATGTTCAGAGGAATGGAAACGGCGGCCCGACGAATTTGAGAAGTGATGTTTTGTTCTTCGGCTTTAGGAAAATCTTTAGTCAGCCGATAAATTTCCAAAACAAAATCGTAAGCTAAATGATATATCCCGATTTGTCGGTAATCACGAGCCATTCTAGGAGAAAATCTGATTAGAATTTAAGCTTTACGGGGGTGTTCACCAAGAATCATCGTAAGCTGGGTTCCCGGAGGCAGTTTGTAGGTAATACATACATCATTAAAACCGCCAGCGCTCCCGCGACTTCTTCAAAAAAACAAAAAGAAAAAAAAAGAAATTCTCCTTACAGAGAAAATAAAATGACCTAACAGTGATTGCTCACCGTTAAGTACACCCTACAACGTTGAACGTCATAAGGTATAATGAAAACCGTAGGTAGATTAAAACAAAGATATGGACGTTAGTAAGCGCATGCTGAATACCTCGCCGAAGCTTGGTACGTACACACCGCTTCTATCAAACGGCTGTTATGGCCGTGTCCGAAGGTGTCTATTTTTAAGGGGCGCTTCGTGCTTAGATGCGTTCAGCACTTATCGCTTATTGCGTAGCTGCCCGGCATGCCTTGTCAGACAACCGGTCCACCAGTGGCAACGAACCTCCGTTCCTCTCGTACTAAAAGGTCCTTCCTTTCAGACACCCAACATTTCCAGTAGATATCAAACAAACTGCCTCACAGCGTTCTGAACCCAGCTCACGAACCCTTTTAATGGGTGAACACCCCCACCCTTGGCCGCCCACAGATTCCGTCTTAAAGACGATTATATTCTGCACGGCCAGGATAGGATGAGCCGACATCGAAGAAGCAAACCGCGCCGTCGATCTATTCACTTTGTTCATGACGTTCGTCACGGACAGAAGAATGAACTCTCGGGCGCGACAACTCAATTATCCCCGGAGTAACTTTTCAGTCATCTCTCGCCCTCATCAAGAAGGCAGAGAGGTTCGCTAGGCCACGCTTTCGCGTTTGGATTCTTTTATGTTCGGAAGCCAATCAGGCTGGCTTATGCCCTTGCACTCCACTCCGGATCCTCAGCTTTACCGTTAGGAAATTTCCCGGCGGTAAATGTTTCTAAACCGGATGAGCCAACCATTGGGCGCTATCGATATAAAGTGAGCATGCGAACTTTATTAGAAATGATCGCATTTCTCTATCTTTTCGACAGCGTGCCGCCCCAGCCAAACTGTCTACCAACCGTTGTCCCTCTTACGAGGTAAGTAATGCAGTACTCGTGGAGTGGTGTTACATTGGTGCCTACGCCATAGGCTTACGCTCATGGCCTCAAACAGCTCCCACTTACGCTATACAACAAAAACCGCACCACAGCGGCAGACTACAGTAAAGTTTCACGGGGTCTTCGCTTCCCACTGGAAATCCCTGGTCTTTACACCAGGAAGAAGTGTTCAGGAGACTCTAGCTCGGGACAGTGGCGATCTCGTTATACCATTCATGCAAGTCGTCAATCAAACGACAAGGTATTACGCTCATATTGTTACGAATTCTTTTTCAAGAATCGGACCAGACATTTCTGCTGATCTCACAACATCACTGCTGTG
>JAHFRS010000004.1:0-10329 GCA_023266155.1 archaeon | reverse complement strand
ACCTTAAGAGAGTTATAGTTACTCCCGCCGTTTACCAGCTCTTCACACCGTTGAAACGATGCTTAAAGTACTGGCACTGGGCAGATATCACGTTCTATACACAGCCTTACGGCCTCGCAGAACGTTAAGTTTTTGTTAAACAGTCGGACCACCTTAGTCACTGTGCCCTGAACTGGCATCCATACAGACACCAGTCCAGGGATCCCTTATACCGAAGGTATGGGACTAATTTGCCGAATTCCCTGAGCTAGATTAGACTCTCACGTCTTAGGCTTCTCACCGAGGGGCACCAGTGCTGGTTCTGGGTACGGATAGTTCCAATTTTTCGCTGTTCCCTTTTCAGGGGCGGCAGAAACCAGCCCAACAGACCATAGGCCTGCTCATCTCTGGTTTTATCCCGTTCTCATCATGATGATACTCCCGGGATCTATCCAGATTAACATTTCAGACAAGAAATGTGGGCCTCTTCCACCGCGTCAGGAACAACGCTGGTGTTGCCACGCATATGAAACTAGTAGCGGAATATTAACCGCTTTCCCTTTCCTCTTCCTCCATTACGAGAAAAGTTAGGACCGACTACCCCTTGGCTGATCGACATTGCCAAGGAACCCTTGCCCATTCGACGACAGAGATTCTCACTCTGCTAAGATCCTACTACCACTAGGATATTCATTCCTGCACGGTCGACATCTTCTTACGAAAATGCTTCTATCCATACAAGACGCCTGCCTACACCCACTTATCGTGGTCTATGGTATTGGCGGTCAGCTTAGACCCGTCCATCTTCAGGGCTCATGATCTCAACGAGTAAGCTGTTACGCACTTTTTAAAGGATGGCTGCTTCTAAGCCAACCTCCTCGCTGTCTACGATCACGAACACCTTTAACCCTTTATCACTGAGCTGACACTTTGGGGCCTTAACCATAGTCGGGGTTGTTCCCCTCTCGGAAATCAAGTTTACCCCAAGATTCCCTGTTTCCCGGAGTCTACGACGTTGCAGCATTTGGAGTTGGACAGTGAATCGATGAGTTTCCCCACCTAAATTCTCAATCCGTCGCTCTACAACCACAACAATCTCGTCCGAGACCTGACTACGGTCAGTTTCGGCAGGAACCTGCTATCACCGAGCTCGATTGGCTTTTCACCCCTATTCCCAAGTCAGAAGAATGCTTGCACACAAAACCTCTTCAGGCCTCCACAAGGTTTTACCCTCGCTTCACCTTGCCCAGGAATAGTTCGCTCGGTTTCAGGTCATGCCCACGTGACTTATGGCACTTTCAGGCCACTCCCCTCATTACTTGCGGGATCTTGCTTTCGCTATGGATACCCCTTTTCAGGTTATCCTCGCCACGTAGACATACTCCCTAGCACTTTATTCAAAGAGCACGATAGAACTCCGAAGAGCCCTATCTCACTATAACTGCTAGATTTCAGAGTCTTTTAACACCCGGTTAAGGGTTCTTTTCAACGTTCCCTCACGGTACTGGTTTGCTATCGGTTTCGAAACGTATTTAGTCTTAGGGGTTAATGCCCCCCAGTTTCCCACTCCATTTCCGAGGAGCAGTACTCAGGATACTTTCCAAGACCTTCTTTCTTTCCTCGACGGGACTATCACCCTGTGTCGTGTTCCATTCCAGGAAACTTAGAGTCAGAATTAAGGCCGGAAGGAAAGTCCACCGCACTACATTTCCATCACATTACTGTCACGGATTCAGTTTGGACTGTGCCGCGTTCGGTCGCTCTTACTGACGGCATCTCAATTGATTTCTTTTCCTACAGGTACTAAGACGCTTCAGTTCCCTGCGTTCCCTGACCATGACTGGCCTTGATGCGAAGTCGCATTCGGAGATCCCCGGTTCAATGCTTACCTGCAGCTCGCCGGGGCATATCGTTGCTGGTCACGTCCTTCTTCAGCGTTTCGAACCTAGTCATCCATCTAGCAGCGTACTTTTTGCCTAATCTACCTACGGTTCATTACTATGAGTTATAACGAGGAGAACTCTCCTCATAGCTACCTAGATCACCGCCAGGAAATGGTTTCCTGAAGGCGTTAAAGTTGAAATATAAGGGGGTATTTAAAAAGGTTTCCGAAAGGTTTAGCAGGATTTTGCTTTACTGAAAATACAGATATTTTTCTCTTTACAACCGGCCACAATAATTCAAATTATTTTTTATAATTTTCCATTGATATTTTATTTTTTGTGAGGTGAAGTTAGCGCAGCATATCGCACTCGTAATGCTTCCGTCCATTCAGCAATTCTCTCTCCGTAATCAATAGCTCGACGCAAATCATCCGGTTGAATTTCTGAATCTTTAATCAGCACATACTGACGAAATAAGTCGACTAACTGGTCTAGATGGCTTTTGTATAATTCTACAGGTACAACTCCAGTATTCTTCGGTATCAAGTAGACCGGAAATAAATTTATGGCATCAGCCATCAATTCAAGGGTATGAGTTTTACAGCTACGGATACCTGACAGGATCATAGAAGTTGTTGAGGGGGCTTGTTTTGCTCGTTTAGCTAGCTCTGCCTGAGACAAGTTAAATTCTGCCATTTTATTCTCAAAGATTTCCTCCATATATTTTCGGAAAGGAATTATTCCATAACGATATCTCTGATCGGTACTTTCCTCTGCCTTTCCCGTCATTTTATCATAAAATACCAACGGCAAGTGATCAAGCAATGAGGCAAAACTCTCTAAATCCTTCAGAGCGCAGGAACGAGAACTATCAATAACAAACGAATAGGCGCGGTTAGAGGTGATTTCAGAAGACAAACTATTTGAAGTTCTCCTCTCTTCAATAATCTCTCTAATCCGTTCAGCAAGTGTTTTTCTTTCCATGTTATTACTTTCAAGTCTTGATACCATATATATTATATTTTATCCGTAGTAATCATACGAAAAATATATAAACCCGTCAAAGAACCAGCTTTAGATATGAAACGCCGCATCATCAAACAGAAAAGCGCCTACACCATCACCCTGCCTATTGAATGGATCAGAGATCACCATCTCAACGCAAAAGATGAAATTGAACTGAATGAAGAAGCGGATGGACTCCTGATCCGAACTCAAAAACAGCCAGAACTGCACACTATTTCTTTAACTTTAGAGAGGGGCACTTCAGAATATTATCGAATCATAGTAGAAAACTATTATCTGAAAGGAGTTGATATTCTGGACCTTAAACTTAATGATGCCCATACTTTTCCCATTATCCAACGAATCGTCTCCAACCTCATTGGCTTTGAAATCGTGGAACACAAAAATAATTTCTGCAAAATAGCCGCCACTGCTCAGCCTTCCGCAGAGCAATTCAATACGTTGCTCCAGCGTTCATTAAATATCATCACCTACACTCAAGAGCTAGTTCAAGAGGATATCAAAAAACTCTCTTTTCCGCGTCTTTCTGAGATAGAAACGCAATCAAATGATGTCAGGCGTTTTTTACTGTTCTGCACCAGAACTTTGCATAAGACCAGCATTACCAATAGAAAAGAAGAAAGTTTTCTTCATCTGCTATTAGAAAGATTGATCCTTATTGAGCATAATCATTATTACTTATATCAAAAAATAAGTAAGATCAAAAAGCCCAAAGCCAGAGAAGAAGTCAAAAAGTTGTACTTTCGGGTCTGCAGCCTGTTCCTGCTCTTCAAAGAAATGTTTTTCAAAAAAGATTCACGCCATTTTGCCAAGATAAACAAAGAGTGGGAAGAAATTTATTTTAAAGAGGGTCATGAATTGTTCGAGAAATGCACTAAAGAAGAATCAATAATTATTTATCATTCCATGTATCTATCAAAATTATTATTTCTGATTTCACAGCCGAATTTGACGACGCAGGCGGTAAATTGAAAGGATAAAAATGGACCCGTCGGGCAAACAAAGGAGCTACCTTTGAGCCCGCCGTTCCCTTCGCTTTGCTCATGGACTCGTCGGGCAACGACAACTGCAGTTGTCGGGTCCGCCGGCTCCATTTCACTTTGTTCATGGACTCGTCGGGGATCGAACCCGAGGCCTCCTGCTCTTATGACAAGCCGCACTATTTTGCCAGTGTCGTGGGGCTAAGCGAAGCGAATGCCCCACTTGAGTACGACTTGCATAGTGTAACTTGCTTGCAAAGCAGGCGCTCTTTTGCGCTTCGCGCAAGCTCTTGCTTACGCAAAGTACCACTGAGCTACGAGCCCTTTACTTTTTCTAAGAATTAAGGTTTTAATATAAAGGTTTTGGGAAAGTTTTTGCCCTTTGTGTCATCGGTGAAACAGCAAAAAGTAACGGGCTTAGTCTATCGTCTCCCACCGAGCTTTGAGTATAATTCTGTTCCTAACCTTATTAATAATGGACGTCAGCAAAGTTTCTTTCCGCGCTAACTCTTTCTGGAATCTGGCGGGAGTATAAATCAAAGGATTAATTTCCCGGTTAAGCACGACGGAAACCTCTCGACACCATTCCAAAATTGCCTTTTTTTGCCGGGTGATGAATAACAGGTCCAGATCACTATCTTTATTAATCTCTCCAGCGGCAAACGAGCCAAAAAGATAAATCTGCAGGGAATTTTTAAAGATCCGGTTATTGCTTAACAGCAGTTTGAAGAGCACTTTTAAATCGGCATATTTCTCTAGAACGATCTCCCGACGATAGGTTTCGATCATTTTTTCCCAGAAATCGTGCTGTTCAGAAGATAACGAGTAGTAAATCTCCCTCCCCTTTTTTTGTTTAGAAAGTACTCCGGCTTTAGAAAGGTTAGCCAGCAAACGGTGCAGTAAAGAAGGATTAAGATGGGTTTTTTTCTCCAGATTCCTCAGGTAATCTTCCTGAGCAAGGTAAATCTCTGTTAACAACGCCAGTTTATTTTTGCTCAACGGTAAAACTGTTAATAAGCTCATAGCAGCTCCAGCAAAATTTTAAAGTTCGCTTTAATTTTTTTGATTTCTTCTGCCACATCTTCGGTTTTAATCTCTTCCCAGGCTTTTGGCTTGTATAAAGCAAAATTGCGTTGCAGACGAAATTCATCTAAATCCTGGTACACCTTCCGCGCCGCCGCTTCTTTAATCGTTTTAGCGGTTAAGAGCTGAAGCCGATCAGCAATCTCTGGGGTAATAATATTGTGCGTCATCAACGCCACCAGAATGCAACCGTGGTCTTTAGAAAAATAACCTGCGTGCTTGACGA
Organism: archaeon; assembly: GCA_023266155.1. Taxonomy (GTDB): domain Archaea; phylum Nanobdellota; class Nanobdellia; order Woesearchaeales; family GW2011-AR9; genus JAHFRS01. The sequence goes on along the minus strand of JAHFRS010000004.1, from coordinate 5,152 downwards.
ACAGAGCATTAAGTAGGTGAAACAGGGATTGGTAGGCCTTTACTCTCGCCCAGTGCAAATCGCCAGCGTGGAGATCCCTTTCCGCAGAAGACAAATCTTTCTGGGCGCGCAGCAGATAGTCGGCGTAGGCAGTTTTATCAATTTCTTTAAATCTTCCCCGCTGTTCGCAATGAGTATAAGCCTGCTGCAAGGCCGCAACCGAGCCGGGCAGGGTGTTTTTTTTTCTCATGGTAAACATACGTTTACTTATAGTAAACACAACGTATATTTAAATGTTACGAAGTGGATTAAGAGCCTGTCCCGTTAGGCGTTGAGCAGCCTAATGTCGAACGCCCGCGATTCCGACAGCAAGGGCGTCGCGGGGGGTTGTCCCTCAAGTCACTTCGTTCGTTTCCTGCAGGAAACCTCGAAAGCGCACTTTCGTTGGTGACTTTGTTCGTTCCTCACAAAGCTACGGGGACGGTTGCCGTAAGGCAACTCACGAGCGCTAGCGACTCGACAGCCCATTCGAAATTGATATCGATGCGTTCGAAGCTGCTCAACGCCACCTATTGGGACAGGCTCTAATAATTGAACAATAGATAGCCGCCACTATACAAGAAATGTGAAAACTATCACATTTCTGTACAGAAATAAAGTATTCTCTTTATTTCTTGTATCTAAAGGACACAACAATTTAATCATTTATTTGTGTCCTTTACTATATAATCTACAGCCGCAACTATTTCAGAAAAACTTTCCTAACCCCGTCTGGCTGCTTTCACCCAATAGCTCCTCTTCTTTATATCCCAAGACCGCAAAAATGCCCGAGACCGCCGGAATCAGCTGGTGATGAAGGTAATACTCTGAATCATACTCACCCGGTTGAACATCTTCCGGTAATTTGGCCCGCTCCCGCACTAAGCCAAAACCCTTGACAATGACGTATTCAATCACCGTTCCCGGCGTGATGCTTTCCCCGCGCTCCTGCATTTTTCTGGCCACGGCCACGTGAGGCCCAATGGAAGAATATTGCTCCATCTCGCGAGTGATCTGTGTTTTAATGACCAGCCTTTCAGTGATGATGCTGCCTTTTTTTAATTCTTTGACCGTCTCTTTGACGTACAGCAGGGCCTCTTCATACTGATCAGATAATACCATTGACAACACTTTTCCCTGAACTTCTTTGGCGAGGGGCGACCAGTTTCTTCTCACCATTTCAAAACCGGTAATTTTAATTTTCCCTTGCTTGTCGACCAGCGCATACTTTTTCTTCGCGCCTTTCTCGCTGCCTTTGATGGCCACAAACAGGCCTCGGGAATAATATCCTTGAAATTCTAGTTCCATCTGCCCGGGCAAATCAAAATTGATTTCGTTCATGAACTCTAACGCTTGGTCGATAATTTTGTCGCCTAATAAGATAAAACAGGAATCAGTATCGGAATAGCAGACGTGAAAACCTTTTTCTTCCGCCCGCTGAATCGTCGTCTTGATATAATTTCGCGCATAGGCTGTCGTGGAGGCCGCCGATTCCAGAGAATACCACCGTGCACCATAAAACCCTAAATAACCATAAAATGAATTAGCCAGAGTTTTCAGGGCATAACTGCGCGCTTCCAGCATCTTCACGTCATTTCCCTGCGCTTTTTGCTCTTTGATCAGCCGTTTTAAATCGGCCCGGCGCAGAATCAGCTCTTCTAACACCGTGGGAAGGAATTTTTTCTCCCTTTGGCAAAACCAATAGTCTTCCTTTCCGGGCACATGCGGCTGCTGGGCACAGCAAGAACAATGATAGCCTTCTGGCCCGATATTATGAGCAGTAATGATGGTAGGATATAATGAGCGAAAGTCAAACACTATGATATCTTTATACACTCCCGGTGTGGGCTCATAGACAAAAGCGCCCTGAATAGATTCATTCCTGCGTTCTTCGGTTTCTTCATCCCCTGGCTTATTAGGCGCAATAACAGCATATTCGACTGCACGCTTAAGGATATAACTTTCCACTAACCGGCTGAACCGCATGCGAATGACATCAAACAGCGGCAAACCAACTAATTTAGTAAATTCAATCATGTCAAACAATAATTTCCGGCAGAGTTGCTGGGTCAGATGGGCATCATGCAGGTTATATTCGCAGAAATCTACCATCTTTTGTGAATTTTCAGAAGGCGCAAGATTTTCAGAACTTTCCTGGGCATTACGGTCCCAAACGGCTGCTAATTCATCCAAATTCACCTCGTGCTTGCGATGGCCTAACAATTCCCCAGCCACTGAATCCAGAGAGAGGCTGTCGGTTTTCAAATCCTTGCCAAAAATATTGCGGATGAATTTAAAGACGTCCAGATGAAGAATACCTCTTATTTTAGCTTCCGTTTCCTGGGAAGAACGGCTGCTCGCGAGCAGTTCAGAACAATCCAAGCCAAGGTCTAAAGGCAACCCATATTTATCGGCTCGCGCTTTCAGATAGGGGAAATCGAATCCATCAGAGTAATATCCGGTAATGATATCGGGCTGATAATTCAGAACAATCTCACGAAAACGCGTGAGCAGTTCAACTTCATCTGAAACAATTTCCAGATAATCTAACGTATGGGGAAAACGTCTCCACGTCAATACTTTTCGAAATTCTGTTCCTTGTTCATCTACTCCTGATAACCCGATCATCAGAATTGGATTTTTTTGAAAATTAATTTCTTTCCTGAGGGCATAGGTTTCAATGTCCACCGCTAGAATTTTCACTTTTTCTACAACATCTTTACTGACCTGGCTGATGGTAGAGGCGAGAAAGACGGGCACTCTCATTTTTTTTTCCTCTACGAATTCTCCCGTAGCCTGCAGCAGCGTCATGGGGGTAATTCCCAGATCTCTCAGATAGCGGTGAATGAACAGGATATCTTTCTCATGACAGCGCACGCCCCAAGTTTCTAATTCCCTGCTCAGGGGAGGCACGGCTTTCGGGAAATTGACAAAGATCTTCAGAAATTGTTCCTTTTTCCCGACCAATTCTCGCTCGACTTTTTCCCAGGATGTTATGGCTGCTGTTCCCTCCGTGGTTTCGACCGAGATTTTTGGCAGCCGCTGCAGTAACAATTCTTCATCCACTCCCTGCAGCCAGGCATAAAAGTAGGGCTGATATTCCTGACGAACACAGATTTTTTGCCCGGAATCCGTTTTTCCATAGAGGTAAACATAGATTTTTCCGTCCTTAAGTCTGTAGTCGAAGTCCAGCGGGTAGAAGCGCAGTTCCATGGTTATTTCAGAAGAGTAGTAATTTTATAAAGGTTGTGATGAGAAAAAATGAAATTGTCCCGCCAAAAATTTATAAAGTTCCATCACCAGCACCAGTAATACCATGACCGGCAGGATAAAAAGGCAGGATCGTAGCAACAATCGCCGCTTAGACTTATTTCTTCAGAATATGCAAATTGAGGAAGAAAAACGCAAACAGATCGTCAGCTACGTGGAAGAATTAGCTCTGAACATTCTGCAGGATAAAAAAGAGCCGCAGTTGAGATTGAAGAAGTAGGCTCTGATTAGGATAAGACCTTGTTTAGAATTCTGATTACGGCCGCCGTCTCAGCGACTTCAGCAAATAATTATCTTTGCCATCCTCGGTTATCAGCTTCTCCGTCGTACTTTTCAGCACCACTTCTTTCTTCTTTTCCTCTTTCCCGACATTAACTAATTTATCGCCTTCTTCTTTCAACATCAAGAAAGCTGTATCCATTTCCTCATCCATCAACTGCTTGGGCAGCCATTGCAGCGGTAAATTGTCATTTTCCCGCCGGGGAATGATTTCCAGAGCGAAATGAGGCACGTTCTGCCCGCCGGAAAGGCCATTTTCAATCACGATATTGGTGCCCTGGCAACCCATGGTTTCAAAGATGGCAATACTCACTTTATTGGCGACCACAGCACAATGAGCCAGAACCTTATCCGGCACCAGTTCAAGGATAGTAAAATGGTCTTTGGTAAATATCGTCAGTTGCCCGGGAGTGAGAGCAGTTTCTTTCACGGCCACAACGACATCGTTATCACTAAATAAAATGCCTTGGTTCCTTTCCAGCAAGTCACAGTAGTCGCATTTCATGGGTGGATTTCACTTGAATAAATTAGCAATGTCATCTAAACTGACACCTTGATCATCAGCTTGTTCTGTTTTCGGCGTGGAAGTTTTATCTTCTTCCGGCGGAGAATTCATAGATTTCTTTTTCTTGGGATTTCGAGCTGGTTTTTGACTTTTGGCAACGTTCTCGTCCGCTGATTTTTCCGAGGAATCTTCTTCCGCACTCTCGTCTTCTGGTTCTTTCTCTACCGCGGCTTCCTTCTTGTTCAACGGCAGAACTGTTTTTTCTTTCAGACGAACAATCTCTTTCTTGACTCCCATCAATTCATTGAACCGGCCTTCCACTAGCTGCTGCACTTTGCTGCGGATGGCAGGATCTAATACTTTTTCATCCCAGCTCATGACTCCGTCACCTTCTTTACGAGGAATAAGATGCACCATAAAATGCTGTGATTTCTGCCCGGCGGCTAAGCCATTGGCCACAAACACGTTAGTGCCAGTAGCTTTAAGAGTCTTGAGTAAAACCTGTGAGAGGTACTTGGCAACCACAAAGAGCTGACTGATTTCTTTCTCCGGCACCTGCGGCATGATGGCATAATGTTCTTTAGGGATGATCAGCAGATGGCCGCGAACAGCAGGATTGATATCGAGAATGGCGATAGACAAAGGATCATCATACACTTTTTTAGCAGGAACTTTCCCGGCGACAATCTGACAGAAGATACATTGCTGCTTTTGGAACTGCTTGAGCTCTTCAGGCGACATCTTTTTGATCTTTTCCTGCAGGGCTTGCTGCTGTTCTGCGGTCATTTCAGGCATGAGGTCAGGAAGGGGTAGAGGTTTTATAAACGTATCGAGAATTCACCGTTATGAAAAAAAATAAACCTTTATTCCAAGACCTTAACAGCTTTAAAAATATCTTTCGGCGTTTTCACTTTTATTTTCTGCCTGGGCTCGGGAATTTCTTTTGAATCATATCCCCAACCATATTCAACGAGAATAACCTGTTTAATTCCGGCTTTGGCGGCATCAACATAATCATTCACTCTATCTCCAATCATCACTACTTCTTCCGGTTTTAAATTCTGTCTCCTGAGCAGAGCT
>JAHFRS010000157.1 GCA_023266155.1 archaeon | reverse complement strand
TTTTCCAAGCTATTTTCGAGGATGATGGTGCGCAATAAATCTTGTTCGCCTTGTTTATCAAGAAGCTCGATAGTTGGTTTATAGAACGTGCTATCTCCACGTTTTTCAACATTCTTTCTTACTGCATCCAGAACATTCTGGCGAAGAGTCTCTTTATCACCATCCCATAAACTTCTTACGGCGCCAGGCTCATACACTAATCGCAAAGCTTCATCAATTTTGCTTTTTTCAAATAAACCCATTAAAATACCTTGGACAAGCGACGCACGTTCCAACAACCCGCTGCTGGGCAGGACGCCATTGGCCAATACTTTTTGTTCTAACGATAATGCTGTCAGTAATCGTCCCTCATTGACTTTTTCTTGAATGAATTCCATCGTAGCCATGATGACACCCCGCAAAATACGAATAATTATGGGGGAGTAGGCTTATTTATTAAGATTTATAGTCTGCACAACACAGTTGTCACTACTTTCAAAAAGCAGAAATATTTATAAATGAATTGTTCATTTCGCAGGGCATGCCTGATGAATTAACTGCATTTGAATATGATTTGGCTACTTTACTGATTGGCGTCGATTCTTTATGGGGCGGAGATGCGTTGCATGAAAGTGGCGCTCATCACCTCCTCGTTGATACTTGGACGTCTGGGAAAGAGCCACCAGCAATTTACGCTGACGGATTTTCCGCACATTTAAGAGAGGCAGAGGGTATCAAACCAAGTCATGAGGCTGCTGGCGTTAATGACTATGTCCAAAAATATCACCTCTATGATTTGCCCCATACCATTAAGACCAAAACCAATAACTTTGATCCAGACCGACGCAAATATCTTTTCAACCTGGCCGATTCATTAGACATAATGCTTAAGACTGCTGTTGCTTGCGTCAATGAAAAACAGGAGCCTTCTTTTGAAGAACGACGTCGAGCTGCAACCAGACAGGGTGCCATTGAGATCATTGATACTGCTGCGCTTAAAGAATCATTACGAGACGCACTTTCGCGAGTTGGCTATGAAGTTTCACCAAGCAGAAATCTGCGGGAGACGTTGATTGCTTATGATGAAGAAAAACGTCTTCCTCCTGAACAAATAACTGAGCTGGTGCCACAAATTACGGCGCAGCTGCTACAATTAACTCAAGAAAGAATTTTTCCTCAGCTTAATGATACAGAGTTGACATATTGGAAACGACTCTCTGACGTTCCCTTCGATGGCCATGAATTTAAAACCATTGCGGGCCAATTATTTACAGGGTCAAGCATTTATCGAGGCGGGGAAGCCGATGGCCGGCCGCGGTTGCAAGGCTTGTTTGAATATAATACTGACCATACTCTGACGATGACTAATTTACATCACTTATGCTCCCATGAAATCATGCCCGGACATTATCTCAACTCTGCGGTTATGGATCTATTATGGCGATCAGGGCATCTAGGGTTTGAAGCAACCACCGCCCAGATGTGCAGTCCCTCCGCTATTTTTCAGGAAGGCTGGGCGCAAGTTACCTATGAGCTTCTCTATGGTTCACGAGAACAGGCCATTCAGGAATTAGGGGCTGATTTGCGGGTATTCTTTGCCTTTGAAGATTTGCAGGATATCGGAAAAAATAATGTTGGTATTCTCCACCTCAGAGATAAATGCAGTGTATCTGAAGTCAAACAATACGTGGCAGACCAATGTGTTCAGCCCGATCCGATTGTGAAAAAGTTATCCGGAGCGTGGGCACACCACCTGATTGTTGCCCCCATGTATGGACCAGCGTATCATCTGGGAAAAACCATCATTCAACAAGCCATTAAAGTTGCTGGGCGGGAGAAAGTCGCCCGAGTTGGCTTACATGTTGAAGGATTGGTAGACATTGAGACGTTTAAAACGAAAGTGTATCGGGGATAATCATTTTTCTTGCAAAACTTTTAATATCGTAAATTGCGTTCATGGAGCGATGATTACAGGTTCATCTGAAAAAAGCATTAACACAATTTACGATTAGATAATTGCGCCAAATGTTATATAAACAGCGCAATTATCTTTAGTTTCTTACCTTTCATCATCAACATGCATCCTCTCGCGATCATCGGCCTTGATCCCGGGACGACGTCAGCGTACGCCATTCTGGGATTGGATGGAAAAATTATCCACAGCTATGCCGCCAAAGAGTTGCCGCTTTCAGAGATCATTTCTCAGACCATTAAAGTCTGCCAGCCGGTGATTGTGGCAACTGATAAAGCTAAAGTTCCCTCGTTGGTAGAAGATTTTGCGAGGAAGATGGGTACGGTAATCGTTTCGCCAGAAGAAGATCTGAAAAAAGAAATGAAACGGGAATTGCTGCTGCCTCACGGCTACGGGTATAATGGCAGCCACGAACATGATTGTTTTGCTGCCGCCTATTTAGCCTATCGGCAACATTATTCCAAGCTGCAGAAAATCGAGCAGTTTATTGCCAAACATAATTTACATGACCAGCGCCACCAATTCAGCAAAATTGCCCTCAAAGAAGACTTCAATTTCGCGCTGATTCGTGATGTGCTGACCAAACCGGAGATTGAACACACGATCATCAACGAGGTGGTGCAGGAGAATAAAATAACGAAAAGGAATTTTTTTTCCCTCTATGAACGATGGTCTAAACTCAACCTGGAAACAGCCTTGCTGAAGAAAAAAATACAGCACCAGCAGGAACGAAGTAGGGCGTTGCAGAAAGTTAATCTACGTTTACAGCAGCAGTCCTTCCACGTGGAAAAACGTATCGCGGCCCTGTTTAAATTTAAAGAAGAGCGGATTAAACATTTCGCTGCTTCTCTCCAGCGGGGAAATCAGGATTTACAACGGCTCCAACAGCAAGTACAGTCGTTATACTCTTTTATCTCACAAACTACAACCTGCCAGCTGCTCAAGAAACTGCCCTCATTAACCTTGCCGGTCTTCCGCGACCGTCACCAACTGCTGCAGATCAAACCTGGTGATGTTCTGCTGGTTGCCGACACCGCTCATTATTCTCAGCGAGTTCTGGATGAACTGGATTCTTTAGGCGTCATCATCCTTTCTGGCCAAAACATAAGTTCTCCGGTAAAAGAAAGGTTTCAGACCGCGGTGCTTTCGGGGTCGTTTCAGGCCGAGAACGCTTATTTTGCTTTAGTGC
>JAHFRS010000156.1 GCA_023266155.1 archaeon | reverse complement strand
CCGGTGTAAGCATCAGCGAAGTGCGAGAGTTATTGAAGCAGTATCGCCAGTCTAAAAAGATGATGAAGATGTTTAAAGGCGAGCAGGATATCGGGAAAGTCATGAAGAAGCTAGGTGGGAAGTTACCCAAAGGAATGGGGATATGAAGGATAGTTTAATGGTGAAATTCCTCATCGAAGCGTACGTGGGATTGGGACAAGAGAAATATCGCTTACAGCAGAATGATTCCTGGCGGAAAGTTGACGGAGCGTATGCCCGGCATATTCCGGCTATCCGGCAAGAAACAGTGGCAGCGACAGACAAAGCGTTTATTTCCTTGGAAGAACTTGCTCTTTATGTATCTCAACGGGGAACGATTGAACTGGGGAAAAAAACTTATTCACTGAAAGGCGATGCGCTTATACCCAGCTTTGCTGATTTGGCCAGAGACGTATCTCTCCATCCCAAAGTGTGGCGGACGGAAGCGCCACGACATTTTTCTCGCGGGGAATTGCTGGAAGTATTGACGGCTGGTGATGATTCAAGAAACAATTCCCTTATTGTAGATGTCACAGGGTATTTTCAGTTGGTTTCACCACTTGAAGCACGAAAATCTATAAGTTCAGCAGCAATTCGTCATGAGACGTTTTGTGCAGGCTATGGCTACGTTGGCTTTCAGGCTGCCCGAGATGAACATTTCATTCGTCAAACGTATTTGAGTTCGCTCGAAGGCTGGATCACCCATTTGCTGACGGGAGAATTGCAGCTTTATCTTGATGAATGGAAAGGGGACAAGACGGAAGGGCAGCTGCGGGGACAGATAGAGATGATTGTAAACTATTTTTGAGGTGTGATGATGGCCAGAACAAGACATGTGATTGAACCGAATCGTGTAGATCAGAACGTGATGGCAGAATTTCTTACGGCGCTCGAAGAGCTGGAAAGAACTATCGGTTCCTGCAAGAAAAATGTGCTGATGCTGGAAAATAAAGCCAAGAACCCCGAAGGGTTTGCAAAAACATTTTTCTTGGAAGAGAACATCAGGGAAAATGTCAACCGGCTCAGTGCGGCCATGCACGCGGTCAGAAAGAAAACCTCTCCGTTCTTGGCCGCCATAAGGCTAGCATCCGGCCAGCCACGTTGGAAATTCTGGTGAACAGATGGCTGGAAAAATGTTGAAAGAGATGGGATCATGAAATTCGTAGTAGAAGCTTGTGGGGTGGAATCTGAAAGGTATCGTTTGCGTCATCGTTTACAAGTTAATAACACATGGCGAAAGGTATTAGGCCCGATTCGAGAGAGTATTCCTTTATTTACTCTGGATGATAAAATTCAGTCGACAGACAGGCAATTTGAATCATACAGTCAGGTGATTCCTTACCTCTCTTTGAAGGAGGTTACTTTGGATGGCAAGAATACTCTCACTTCGCATGATTTTTCTATAGACAAAGTATTACTAAAACCTAAAGTTCCACGGAGTGAAAGGCCACCTCGATTTACGGAGAAAGATGTGGCTGAGGCAATAGCATCAGTTTTGCCTGCCAGAGACTGCAATTTGGTATTAATGGCCGATGGTTATTTTGGAATTAGTGAATTGGATATTCCGATTTCCACGATGCCCGCAGCAGTTTACTACCGAATCCCCTTTAGCGGACTCGCCGTATCAAAGAGTAAAAGTTTTGTCCAACTGCTCTACTCAGCTTTCTTAGCGGGGTGGTGTAGACACTTGCATACAGGTGATTTAGCTCTTGATGCAACTTTTTTCAGTATCCGTAACCCAACATTATTATGGAAAGAAATTGATGAGATCAGTCGTTATTTCGTCGAAGTTGAACGAAATACTTCTCAGGGGGGATGATTGATGGATCATCTGGCTATTCTTGACAAAAAAAGAAAAATATTGGCCAAAATTATTTCTGGTCAGAAAACCATTGAATCACGATGGTATAAATCGAGAATAGCACCATGGGATAGGATTAAGAAAGGCGAGACGATTTATTTCAAAGAGTCTGGTGAGCCTGTTAGATTAAAAGCTACAGTATCAGAAGCATTGCAGTTTTATTTACCGCAGACGAATGTTCGTGGCCTTCTACAAAAGTATGGTGATGAGATCTGTTTCACTGAGAAGAATTTGGAGACTTTAGCTGCCTGGTGTTCACTACGAAAATATTGTATCTTGATTCGGCTGGCTCAGGTGCAAGAAATTGAACCGTTTGAGATTGATAAGAAAGGATTTGGGATGATGGCGGCGTGGATTACGGTTCCAAACATTGATAGACTTAAAGAAAAACATGCTGAACATTGATTGGCTGTCCATCTCTATCCACTCGTCCAAAAATAGCGACATCATAAATAGATAAATCCTGTGGCATCATACCTTGTTTATCGCCAAGTGCGATTTCAAGCATCGGTAATTCCTGAACAAATCGTTGGTGGTACTCTAACACTTGTGAATGGATTAATTTAAGATAGCCCCATTCTTCTTTATCCGGGCGTGTGTTATGAATTCGCTCATAAATTTTCGTGAGATTTTCCATCCCTATTTGTTGATCTACTCTGGCGCTGGCAATTTTATAGACTAACGGGTTTACGTTTCCTTTCTTTGAAATACGCATGATTTCTGTTACCAACAGATAATTGAGCGCTTTGAATGGTGAAGCAGGTGTTCTTGGTGCTGTTTGCTCATGCGTTACATATTTTCGAAATTGCCGGGGTGTAAGATAATCTACGGCCAGCGTCTGTAGTACCTCTTGCTCTAATTGTTTTTGATTAATTTTCCTGGAAGGAAAGGTTACATAGGAGGGAAGGAATTTCTGTAATCCCAAGTGTTCAACAGCTTTATATCTTTCTGGATCTGGAATACTGAGGATAGCATCTAGCAGTGCTGCACCAAATGAAGCTTTCATAATGACGTCATCATCTGCTCCCATTTTAAGCTGGAAGAGGCTGGTTTTTATATAATTTATGGAATAATTGGGTTGTAGCTGCTTAGCAATCTAAATCTTTAAAATGTATCCCTCTTTTCTCTGCTAATTCTCAATTTCTTCCTCTAAAAAAACATACGATTCTACTATCACTTTGACTGTCAAATCAATAGCGACAACCAGCCAATCGCTGAAGAGAAAAGAGCCACGCCAAAGGCTCACAAAAAGCAGATAGAGAAG